>NZ_JBUDSQ010000007.1:0-73774 GCF_054921335.1 Desulfoplanes sp.
ATCTCCGTGGTTTGGTTTTAGGTGTTACGTTTTAGGTTTTAAGTAAAAACATACGCATTTAAATTGATACAGCGGGCTGTTACCTAACACCTAACACATAAAACCTAAAACCGCCTTACACCTTCTTTGCCTTGAAAATATTAACCACCAGCCCCTTGTTCACGGGGAAGGCATCCAGTGCGAGCAGGGAAAACCCCGCTCGATCCAGCCAGGCCCTGACCTCATCTTCGGCAAACCCGAGCCAGCGGTCCCCATAGTCCGTGCGCATGGACTCATTGCCGTGGAGCATGAAATCCACAAGCAAGAAACCGCCACCCGGACGGAGAATGCGTGCGGCCTCGCCAATAGCGGCCTCCGGATTGACGATGTGGTGCAGAACCATGGACATGATCCCGAAATCAGTCTCCCCATCCCGGAGGGGAAGATGCTCCAGCTCCCCGATACGCAGACTGACCCCATCACCAGTGACAACACGCTGGTCGGCCAGTTCGAGCATCTTGGAAGAACAGTCCACGCCAATGACATTGTCCGCCTTCTGCCCAAGACCGGACAAGAGGCTCCCCGAACCGCACCCCAGATCGGCAATGGTCATACATTCCGGTATCCTTCCAAAAATCTCCCGGGCAATGTCCATCTCCCCGAAAACCTCGCTGCTCAACCGGTCCCAGGAGATGGCAATGGAGTCGAAAAAATGCCGGGTCTTGTTGATCCGATCGCGGACCACCTCTGCCGCCTGGACCAGATCACTGCCAAGCACATCTTCCTGCTCCATGAGCGGAAGCACGCAGCCCAAAAACGTCCCGGCCGGGCCTTCGGAGGCTGTCCGATAGAACATGCACAATCCGTCCCGGCGGGAGATGAGCAGTCCACAATCGCTCAGGATCTTCAGATGCCGGGAGATACGGGACTGCCCCATGCCCATGACGGCAACGAGTTCCCCCACGTTGAGTTCATAGTGGTGGAGCACATTGACCAAACGGGCCCTGGTGATATCCGCAAAGGCCTTGCAGCAGGCAAGAATATCCATAAATATCGAGTAGATGCTAAAAATTAAATATCAAGATATGCTGATATAGAGATAACCGAATATCTTTGGAACGGATCAGGGTCAAGAGAAATTGCACTGAACATGATAGTTGTCCATGTTAGGGGATAGGTCGCTTGCCGGTCTCCGGCGTCACTCATACCACCAGGCCCTGCAACGTCACCCCGATCGATACGGCCCACAGGATCACGGCACACCGTAGAGACGAGACATGCCCCGCCCTGACACAAAAAACGCCATCCCGGATCACACCCGGCATGGCGTTCAGACAACGGTAAACAACCGCTCCACAGGTTTTTTCACCCCCACCTCAAAAGCCGGCAGCGATCCCCCGGGCCTTTTCCAGGGCCCTGTCTCTGGACGCATCCCGCAGGCCGATGCCCCCGAGGGTTGGTTCCACGGCCACGCTGGCCACATCGGCTATACCCAGAAATCCGAGCATGAATTCGAGGTAGGCTGACTGAAAATTAAGGGCTTCACGCTCCGTACCTACCGGATAATCCCCGCCCCGCGCATAGGCCACAAACCCCTTTTTGTTCTTGAGAAGCCCCTCGTACCCCCGGGGACCGGCGCTGAAGGTGTAGGTGGGCTGGGCAACGACATCGATAAAATGTTTCAGGGGATAGGGCAGGGAAAAATTCCACATGGGCACGGCAAACACATACCGGTCCGCACTCTTGAAATCATCGATCACCCGCTCCACTTCCCGCCAACGGTCAAGCTGTTCGGAGGAGTGCTCGCGCCCATGCATGATGTTGTACTTCGCCCCGAGCATGCGGTCGTCCAACCGGGGAAGATCCATGGCAAAGAGATCCCTGGCCAATACCTCGGTCCCCGGCCTGAGCCGAAGACATTCCTCGACAAAAAAATCCGCCACATGCATTGAATGGGAACGGTTACCACGGGGTGATGCCTTGATATACATAATCTTTGTCATCATGTCCTCCTTGGCTGACTGTTGGCATGGTCGCACGATCATGTCCCCGTTCTCGGATCTATACGCTCAAAACCTCCTGGATACTGGCCACAAGGCTCTTCGATTGGAAGGGTTTTTCCAGGAAGGCCGCCGCTCCGAATCGATGGGGATCCCTGGCGATATCGTGCCCGAGATATCCGCTGGCGACAATATATCGTCCTGTTGGATTCAGCTCCTGCAATCGCTGTAGACAGCGTTCCCCGCCCATGCCCGGCATACCCAGATCGAGAAGCACGAGATCGATCTCGGCATGCCGCCTCTCAAAAATCCCGACCCCTTCCTCGCCGCTGGAGGCGGAGATGACACTGCTCCCCAGGGACTCGAGGACTTCCCTGGTCAGATCGGCGATCATCTCCTCGTCATCGATAACCAGTATCGTGGTCCCCTCCAGATCGGGCATCTCCCCGGCCGGAACCGTTGAACGTACCGGCTCATTGGCGCCATTCTCCTCCGGGGCCACAGGGAGATAAATCCTGAACGTTGTCCCCTGACCGGGGGCGGAATAACAGGATATATGCCCCCCATGCTCCTTGGCGATGGCGTACACCGTGGACAGTCCGAGGCCCGTTCCCTTGCCCACCGTTTTGGTGGTGAAAAAGGGGTCAAATATCTTGGCCCGAACATCAGCGGAGATACCGGGACCATTGTCGGAAAAGGAAAACTGGACATATTCACCGGGTGTCAAATCGAGATACTTGTCCGCATCATCCGGATGCAGATGGATCAAGCGGGTGGAAATGGTGATCTTGCCCTCACCGGCCAGGGCATCAAAGGCGTTGCTCGAAAGGTTTAAAATGATCTGTTCCATCTGTACCGCATCGGCCAGGACAGACGGAAGATCCGGCTCAAGCTGGATATCCATGGCGATCATCCGCGGGATGAGCCGTTCGCTCAGGGCCATGGCTTCGCGAATGGTATCGTTCAAACAGAGCCTGCGCTTGCTGCTCTCGACCCTGCGGCTGATGGTCAGGAGTCGTCGGACCAGATTGCTCGCCTTGAGCGTGGTCTGGTCAATGGCCTGGATATGCCGTTTGAGATTTTCGTCCCTGTTTTTCATCCCGAGCATCTGGACATTGCCCGAGATGATCTGGAGCAGGTTGTTAAAATCATGGGCGATCCCACCGGCGAATGTCCCGATGGTCTCCATACGCTGGGACTGCAGCAGTTGCTGTTCCAGCCGGTGCCTGTCCTCCTGGGCCTGGACACGTTTGGAGATGTCCCTCATGACAAAAACCAGGTAGCAGGTTTCTTCATATTTTATCCGTTGCAGACCAACCTCGACCGGAATGGTTTCTCCAGAGGCCGAGGACAACTCCCCGGTCACTTCCGCAAAACGGACTCCTTGGGGTCTGCCCATCTTCCGGGCCATGTCCATGACTCTCGAAGAGAAGACCCGGTCAATGGCCAACCCAATGAGTTCCTTGCGCCGATAGCCCAAGGTCTTGTAGGCCGTTCGGTTGCAGTCGACGATCCGGTCATCCCCACAATCGGCCATGATCAAAATGTCATGGCTCCGGTTGAGGATCATGTTGAACCGTTCCAACTCACGGATCTTCGTCTGTAGCTCCGGATAATAGGACTTGCGCGTGGACCGCTCCCCAAGCCCCATGAGCTTTTCAAGATCGTTCGACATATTAGTCATGGCCCTCCAAAGCCGCCTGAAAAATAGCGGTCATCCCATCGAGACTGGTTTCCTTGGGATTGGTCAATGCACAGGCATCCTGGACGGCCTTGGCCGCCAATTCCGGAATATCCTTGGGACTGACACCTATCTCTTTGAGGCAGGAACACACCCCGAGATCGGCCTTGAGCTTCCTGATGGAACGTACGACCGCGTCTTTCTGCTCCGCTGCGGGGCGGTCGGGACGCACTCCTTCGGCACCCATGGCCGCTGCAAGTTCAACATAGCGCCCGGGGAGAACGTCGAAATTGTAGTCGACCACATAGTCGAGGAGGACGGCGTTGCATAGCCCATGCGGGAGATCGAGAAACCCGCCCAAACTATGGGCCATGGCGTGGACATTGCCCAAAATGGCATTGGAAAAGGCCAGGCCGGCGAAAAGACTCCCCAGCATGACCTCGCCGCGGGCCTCGATATCCTCGGGGTGGTCCCGAGCGATACCCAGGAACCCAACCACCCGTTTGACCGCCTCGAGGGCATGAACATCGGTCACCGGCGACCTGGCCTTGGACGTATAGGCCTCAAAGGCATGGGTCAGGGCATCCAATCCGGTGTGCACGGTCAGATCCCTGTCCATGGTCACGGTCAGATCGGGATCGAGCAGGGAGACATCGGGAACGAGCAGCTTGCTGACAATGGCGATCTTGACCCTGCGGGTGCTGTCGTTAATGATCGCGAATTGGGACACATCCGCGGCACTGCCCGATGTCGTGGGGATACAGATCAGGGGAGGACCGGGTTGCGGGATCTTGTCCACTCCCTCGAATCCGGTGATAGGCTGGTTGTTGGCACTGGCGATAGCGATCCCTTTGGCACAGTCCATGACACTCCCGCCCCCGATGGCCACCAGCAGATCACAATTGGACGCGTCATAGGCCGTGGTCCCTTCCATGACTTCAAGGGCCCGGGGATTGGGGCTGATCCCAAAAAATTCATCATGCCCCAATTTACTCCGGTCAAGGGAGTCGATGACCCCCGCATACCAGGCTTGCTCCCGGACCACACTGTCGGTAACGACAAAAACCCTGTTCGCCCCATGGTTCAGGGCATACTGTCCCACAAGTCCGGAAGCCCCCTGTCCAAAAACGAATTCCGGGGCCACGAACTTGCGCATGGCCAGATTGAGTCTATGTGTCATTCCTACCTCCTTCGAGGGTTCGATTATGTATCCAGTATCCTTTTTGGCCCAGTTCTCCCAACGACACCGGTGGAGCTACCGGACGGGAAGCCGGCCGGTAGCATTGGGGGGAGCAAGGATTCATCTACCGGGTCCGCGTTCCAGAAAATAGCACAACGCACGGTTTTCTTCCTCCAGCTATTCGGGCAATCCCCCCAGGGATTTATTGAGCAACCGCAATGCTGCGATGTATCATGGTCTTCGATCCCGCCTGGAGTGCACTCATACTGTGATGTGTAGCACTTGACCTACACAAGAATCAAGGACAATGTCCCTTTTCCATCGGCGGGACCATACCACCGCCGACAAAAAAATCCGGTCCGCTTCCAAACCGGACCCACAACGTTCCCCATGGCACCCAAAGGCACCACAGGGTGCATCCGCCAGGGCCCACATCTTTGAACAACCACAGGAATACAAGGAACTGCAGCATGGACCAGACGAACGGCTCAAAAACCTACGCCCAGAGCGTTGCCTCAGATATCTTTACCATGATCAACGCCTCCAGAGAACAGGGACTCGACCTGGACGCGGGATTCCAAAACCAACCGATCTCAACCCCGACAATGGCCATCCGCTATCTTTTTTTCCCAAAAAAGGAACTGCTGGACATGGGGTGGTTTCCCAAAGAACTCACGCAGCGCTTCAAGCAATCAAACATACTCTCCATTGTCGAGCAAAACGGCAAGGCGGTCTCCGTGGGCCTGCTGTGCTCACTGAACCGCCCGTTTTCCGCCATTGGATCTGCCGAGGAGATCGAAACCAACCTCCTCCCCAAGGAACTCGACAAATTCGCCGACGCCGTTCGGAGGGTCCTGACCAAGGATTTCAAGGAAGCATCCGGAGCAAACGCCCCCACGCAATAACCCCCAAGGCCCCGGAAAAACCGGGGCCTTGGGAAAAAACAACTATCCACCACGACAACCCGGCATGAGGCCGTGCCTAGTTCCGTGAACGCCGGGCCTCTGCCCGGCGATGCGTTTACGGACTGCCAGCTATTACTTTTAGACTGAATTTTGCTACTTGCCGATGCCATCCGTCTCCCGTTGCCTGTCTCCCGTCCCCAGCCTTGTGTCCCCGCCCGTCAGATTGCCAATCTGTTGGATATACAAAATAGCAACAATAAAAACCCGAAAACCATCGTCCTCATCAAACAGATTTTCTCACGTTCTCGAGCATAGCCTCCCTATTTGGCAATGACTACAAGGGGATCAAACAAGGAGAGCTCGCTGCCTTTCTGTTGGAAACCGGGAATAGGTAACCTTCATCTGCCGATGAGAATAACGGCAGCCCCCATGGTTGGCCAAATCATGACGAGTTCCTTCTTGACTTAATCTCCCCTTCTTTTTTAGACAAATCGGCTTGTAAAATTTGAACGACATTCCGCGTCATCTTCTGTAACCGATCCAAAACCAACCCGTTGTCATCTATAGGCTTTCCCTATTTCATGATCGTGACGGACACGGGAACTTCCCATGCAAACACCAAAAACAGCCCTGGTCACGGGCGCGTCCAAGGGCATCGGCAAAGCCATTGCCCTGTGTCTTGCGAGCAAGGGGTTCGATATCTGGCTCAATTATCGGAGCGACCATCAAGGTGCTCGGGACATCGAAAAATCGATCCAGGATGCCGGACGCTCGTGTACCCTTCTTCCCTTTGACGTATCCGACCAAAAGGCCTGTAGCGAGGCCCTTGCCCCCCTGCTCGAACACACCGTTCCCTATGCGGTCATCAACAATGCCGGATATGCTGCCGACAATCTCATGGTGTGGATGAAAAATGAGGATTGGCAAAAGGTCCTGGCCGTTCACCTCAATGGTTTTTTCAACGTCACCCATACCGTTCTTCCCCGTATGCTGCGCAAACGCCGGGGACGTATTGTCAATATAGCCTCCACCTCCGGAGAGACCGGTGTGGCCGGGCAGGTCAATTATTCGGCTGCCAAGGCGGGACTCATCGGGGCGACCCGGTCCCTGGCCGTGGAAATCGCCAAGCGCGACATCCTGGTCAATGCGGTGGCTCCCGGGTTCATCGATACCGGCATGATCGACGGTCTTCCCCTGGATACAATCACCCCCCAGATCCCCATGGGGCGCGTGGGGACTCCCGACGAAGTGGCCGGTGTGGTGGCCTTTCTCTGCTCTCCCGAGGCGTCCTACATCACGGGGCAGGTTTTTGCCGTCAACGGAGGCATCCATACCTGATGAACAAGGTCGCCATTACCGGAATCGGTATCATCTCAAGCATCGGCAATGACGTCGACACGGTTTCCCAGGCCCTCTGCCGGGGCAGGTCCGGTGTAGTGGTCGATCCGGAACGTACCTCCCTTGGCTTTGCCTCATCCTTAACGGGGCAGATACACGGATTTGACGAAAAAAAATGGCTCAATCGGAAGCAGCGCAAGACCATGCCCGATTTTGCCATGTGGACCTATGCCGCCGCCATGGAGGCCATCGAGATCTCCGGACTCTCCCTGGACGATCTTAGGAACGACCGGACAGGGATCATTATCGGCAATGACTCGAGCTCAATGGCGGCCATCGACCAGGTCAACCGTTTGCAGGAACGGGGTGAAACCGCGCTCATCGGCAGCGGACATGTGTTCCGCTCCATGACTTCCTGCGTGAGCATGAATCTGGGCACCCTGCTCAAAGCCCAGGGAGCCTGCTGGACCCTCAGTTCGGCCTGCTCCAGCGGTGCCCATGCCGTGGGACAGGCCGCGGATCTCATTGCCATGGGTCGACAGGACAGGATGGTCTGCGGCGGAGCCCAGGAAATCAATTGGCAGTCCATGTGCAGTTTCGACGGCTTGAACGCTTTTTCCACCCGCACCGAAAATCCGGCCACAGCGAGTCGGCCTTTTGATGCGGACCGCGACGGCCTCATCCCCAGCGGCGGGGCGGCCATCGCCATGTTGGAAAACTATGATATGGCGGTCAGACGGGGAGCTAAAATCCTCGGCACGGTCGCCGGATACGGCTTTTCATCCGATGGCGCGAATCTTTCCGTGCCCAGTCGCGGCGGGCTTGCCCGGTCCATGCGCGCGGCCCTGGACACCGCGGATCTCCCCCCTTCGGATATCGATTATATCTGCGCCCACGCCACCTCGACCCCTGCCGGGGATGATGTGGAGGCCCACAATATCCTGGATGTCTTCGGGAATGACGGCCCCCTGGTCTCATCCACGAAATCAATGACCGGGCATGAACTATGGATGTCCGGTGCCTCCGAGGTCGTGTACACGACCATCATGGCCAGGGACGGATTCGTCGCCCCGAACATCAATTTCAAGACACCAGACACGGCCTCCGTGCATCTGAACATCCTTACCGAAACCGTGCACCGATCCCCGCGCAACGTCCTGTGCAACGCGGCCGGATTCGGCGGCACCAACGCCTCACTGGTACTAAGGTTCTAGGCATGCGCTATGATTTTGTCCTCATAGGGGCGGGCATTTCCGGCATGAGTGCATCGCTCATTCTGGCCCGGCACGGGTACCGGGTCGCTCTGGTGGAATCATTCCCCAAACCGGCGCCCACGCTGCGCGGATTCATGCGAGAAGGGGTGTTCTTCGATACCGGTCTGCATTACCTGGGAAGTTACGGTGAACACGAGATCCTGGATACCTATTTCAACTATCTGGGAATCAAGGATATCGACCGAGTACCCTACGACAACCAGGGATTCGACCGTCTGCGGTTCGCCGATACGGGCCGCACTTTCGACCTCCCCTTTGGGTACGAACGTCTCCGGACCTATCTGACCGAATGTTTTCCCAAAGAGGCTGCCGGTATAGCCTCCTATCTGGATGCGGTCCGCGAAGATTTTGCCTCTTCCCCGTTTCTGAATCCGGAACATTCCTTTTCTCTGGAATCGCTGACGTCCATCCCCAGCGACAGATCCCTTGCCGAAGTTCTGGATCCGCTGACAACCGATCCACTCCTTGGGGCCATCCTGTCCATGCACTCCCTGCTGTACGGGGTATCCCCACAGGAAACACCCTTTTCCAACCACGCAAAAATCGTGGGGTCCTACTATCAATCCGTCCACGGAATCCGGGGCGGAGGAATCACCCTGGTCCGTGGTTTTGAAAAAGCTCTGAAAAAAGCCGGTGTCGAACTCATGTGCGGCAATGGGGCACGAGAGATCATTCTCTCTCCCGCCGGGGATATCCAGGCGGTCCGATTGGAACGGGGTGGAGTCCTGGAAACTTCGCAAATCATCTGCACGGCCCACCCCAAGATGCTCCTGGATCTCGTTCCTCCAGACGTCTTCCGCCCCATTTACAGACGACGGCTGGCAACCCTCGAGGACACCCCCTCGGCATGCATGCTCTTCGGCATTGCCGACCAGCCCATCGGCTCTCTTGAACATCGGAATATGTTCGCCTGCCACGACACGGATGTTCCCTCGTTTTTCGATACGCACCGTCGTCCCGAACAAGGGCCTTTTTATATCGCCTCCTCAACGCCGTCCGATCCGGCCGGGCCACGGGGAGTCGTGGCCATCGCACCCGGCAGCATGCAGGACTTTGCGCCCTGGAAGGATTCTCGTACCGGAAAACGGCCCCCAGGCTACAGGGACCGGAAGAAACGCTGTCTGGATGCCATGTGGGAGGAACTCGTAACCCTGTGCCCGGAGTTGTCCGGAATCCGCATTGTGGACGGAGCCACGCCCCTGACGGTCCGCGATTACACCCATTCGCCCACGGGCAGCCTGTATGGAGCGCGCCACTCCATCCACCAATTCAACCCGGTGCCCGCAACCCGGCTCCAGGGTCTTTTACTGGCAGGACAATCCATTGTGGCCCCGGGCATTCTCGGAGCCATCATCTCCGCATTTCTCACCTGCGGTTTCATTGTCGGCCACAACACCCTCAGAGAGGAACTCATCGCATGCGCCTAAAAAGGGTCGTCATCACCGGGATGGGAGGCGTCTCGCCGTTCGGCAAGGGTCTCGGCACCATGTTCGCCGCGCTGGAAGCAGGAAAAAGCGGTATCTCTGCGTGTACCGAACTTGAGGATATCGGCGGCCTGGGTCCCAGGATCGCCGGGCACGTACAAGGCGTGGACCCCAAGGAAGTCCCCCGCAAGTACCGTCGTTCCATGTCCCGCATGTCCATCCACGCACTGCTTGCCGCATGGGAGGCTCTGGGGCGGGGGAATGTTGATGGACCAACGGTCACCGGAGGTCGGCTCGGCATCGCCCTTGGTTCCACGGTGGGAAGCGTGGACACCATGGAGTCGTTCTTCAAGGAATATCTCGGCACCAAAAGCATCGAACGGATCAAATCCATGCTTTTCTTCCGCATCATGGGGCATTCCTGCGCAGCCAATGTGGCACAAACCCTCGGCATCACAGGCAGAACCCTGGCTCCTTCCGCCGCATGCTCGACCGGATGCCAGGCAGTGGGTCTCGGCTATGAAACCATAGCCCTTGGCCGGCAGGATCTCATGCTCTGCGGGGGGGCGGATGAATTCCATCCCCTGGCCATCGGCACCTTCGATATCATGTACGCGGCCTCCACGGGCTATAACGAGACGCCCGAAAAAACCCCGCGCCCCTTTGACAGGGACCGGGACGGCATTGTCTGTTCGGAAGGCGCGGGTATATTGCTCCTGGAATCCCTTGATTCGGCCCTGGCGCGGAACGCCCCTATTCTGGCGGAAATCGTCGGGTTCGCGACCTCGTCCGACAGTTCGAGCATCGTCAATCCCGAGCCGGCCCCCCTGGCCGCGTGCATGCGCGCGTCCCTTGAGCAGGGCGGTCTTGCAACCGGTGACGTGGATTATGTCAACGCCCATGCAACAGGCACGGTTCGGGGCGACGGGGCAGAAATCCGGGCCATCCATGAAGTCTTCGGTCCATCCATCCCCGTATCAAGCCTCAAGGGACATCTGGGACACACCATGGCTGCCAGCGGAAGCCTGGAGCTTGCGGCCTGTGTACACATGCTCCGAACGGGGATGCTCATTCCCACCCTCAATCTGGACCATCCCTCACCCGAATGCACCGGTGTCCATCTTCTGCAGAAGATGGAACCATGCGATGCAAGGGTCATACTGAAAAACAATTTTGCCCTGGGCGGGGTCAACTGCACGATCGCCTTAAGGAGATACTCGCATGACTAACAAAGAACTCATCCAACGCACCAACGCGGCCCTTGCCGAAGAATTCGAACTGGACCCTTCCCTGATGACTCCGGAAGCATCCTTCAAGGAGGATCTCGGGTTGGACAGTCTCGATGCCGTGGACATGGTCATCGTTCTGGAGCAGGAATTCGGCATCAAGATCGGCAAGGACCCTCAAATCGCCCAGATAGCCACCATGGCCGATCTGTATACCTTCATCACCACAAAACGCGACGAACTGACCGCGGCCTGAGGGTCCGCTTGTAGGAACAATGACCGCGCCGCCATCCTTTTCCCGAACCGTGGGCAACCTTGCCATGAACCTCCTTTTTTACACGGGATTCATCCTGCTCACGGGGTTGACGATTGTTTGCTCGCCGCCCGTGTACATCATCCTGCGCCTGGGCGGGAGACATGATCCCGGCCAGGCGGTTCGCCGCATCATCTGGTTCTACGGCAAAGGCTGGGTCCGACTGGTCTCGCTTTTCGTCCCGTTCCAGATTACCCATGGGCCAGGGGAGCCCCTGCCTGGAACATGCATTGTCGTTGCCAACCATCTCTCGTTTTTCGATGCGTTCTGTCTGGGTATCCTGCCCATGTACAATCTCGTGTTCGCCGTCCGTTCATGGCCCTTCAGGATCCCTTTTTACGGCCCGTACATGCACACGGCAAAATATCTGAATACCGAGCGGATGTGTTACGAAGAGTTTCTCAGCCAGGCGCGGGAACGTCTGGAAAACGACATGACCCTGATCATTTTTCCCGAAGGCACCCGGAGCGCATCCGGGCAGATGGGTCGTTTCCATTCCGGGGCCTTCAAGCTGGCCATAGCTACGGGATTCCCGATCTTACCGGTGTGCATCACGGGAACCGGCAGGTTTCTGCCCAAGGGAAAGTTCAGAGTACGGCGCCACTCCATAGGTGTGCATATGCTCCCCCTTGTGCATCCCGAAAACTTCGACCAACATGATCCCTTGGCCCATCTCAAGATGGGACGACAGGTCAAAAGCATGATCGCCGGCCAGACCATGCTTGCACCACGCACGCAGCAAACGTCTCAATAACCCGACACACCCCCAACCCAAGGAGAATGCCCCATGCTTTCTGCACAACGGATCGGCCTGACCATCTCACTTGTTGCCCTTGTTGCCCTGTTCTGCCTGAGCGGTTGTCGGACAGCACCCGTCTATAATATTGTCGATGCCCCGGTTCTGGAAACGGGCGCACACCCCATTGAAGCACCCCAGGTGAAGAAAGCCATCATGGTAGCCGGCACCTCCCTTGGCTGGACGATGACGCCGACAACACCCGGCCATATCGTGGGCACATTACTTCTTCGCTCCCACAAGGCGGTCGTGGACATCGTCTATTCGGCCCAGGATTACAGCATCATGTACAAGAACAGCTACAATCTCAAATATGACGGCACCAAGATCCACAAAAACTAC
This sequence comes from Desulfoplanes sp., assembly GCF_054921335.1. Classification (NCBI taxonomy): domain Bacteria; kingdom Pseudomonadati; phylum Thermodesulfobacteriota; class Desulfovibrionia; order Desulfovibrionales; family Desulfoplanaceae; genus Desulfoplanes; species Desulfoplanes sp. The sequence goes on from NZ_JBUDSQ010000007.1 coordinate 12,459, forward strand.
AACGGCTGGATCCAGAATCTCGACCGGGCCATCAGAACAGAGATGCTCAAGGAAAACTAAATCAAAACAGTCTCACCACATTGGATGTCTATCGAACCACTGATTTTAAAGACGATCCGTAGGGGCGGACACACAGGTCCGTCCCTACAATTTGATTGCCCTACAGTGAAACTGCAATCCGTTCAGAAAACGGTGCTGTCCAAACGGGCTTTGGTGTAAAATAATCACAGTCCTTGGATATCGGCATGGCCTCTCTCCGAGCCCCATGCGAGTTCCGGACGATTGTTCCACCGGCCATACAGCCTTCAGGAAAAATACCCTATGACTCTCCCGCCCCTTCCGGCTCCAGCGGACCAATTTCTCCCCCACCAGCCTCCCATGGTCTATATCGACACCCTTATTGCGGCCGAGGGCGATGAGGGGGTCTGTGGAACGACCCTCGCTCCCGGGCACATGCTTCTGGATGGAGCCGGTCGCATGGAACGTGCCGGGTTTGTCGAATTGGGGGCCCAAACCTTTGCCGCCCACAAGGGGTATGAGTTCACCCGCCGGGGGCTCCCCTTTCCCATCGGATATCTCGTGGGCATCCAGGGGTTTGAATGCCGGGAAGATGCCCGCGAGGGAGACAGGCTGACCATCGCCACCACCTGCCTGGGCACATTTGAAGGGTTTGGGGTTGTCCAGGCGGTCATTTCTCGGAATTCGACCGTTCTGGCACGGGGCAAAATCAAGCTGTACGTTCCGCCTACCGAAAACATGGATGATGCTCCGGAGCGCCCATGAAATCCCGTTCGATCCTTTTTGCTCTCATTGTCTGCACCCTCGTTGTCCCGTCCCTGGTTTGCGCTCAGGCCCCCGATCTGGAAAAAGTCCTCGAGGAGGTAGAGGCCAAATCGTCACGCGTCACCACCATTTCGTGCGATTTCGTGCAGGAAAAACGGTTGGCCATGTTCGAAAACCTCATTGTCTCCAAAGGCCACTTCACCTTCAAGGCCAAGGATAAATTGCGGTGGGAATACACATCTCCCTTTACAGAGGGGTTTGCCCTGGACGGCGACACCGGGGTCCGGTGGAGCGATGCTGGAGCTGACCGAAACCCCTTTGTGCTCCGTGACGATCCCATCATGCACGGGGTGGCCACCCAGCTCATGGCCTGGGCCTCCTTTGATCAGGAGTGGCTGCGCGATCGATTCGACATCCGGCTTGTGGCCATGCAGCCGTTGCAATTACGCCTGTCCCCCAAAAACAACACGGCCAAACATTTCATGGACGATATCGTGATCGAATTTTCCGAGACCCGCGATTCGGTCCACCGGATTGAGTTGCATGAAAAAGGTGGCGATTTCACCCGCATCACCTTTGTGAACACCGTACTCAACCAGCCCATATCCAACGCCATTTTCAGGTAACCATCCATTCATGTTCGAGATCATCGGCCGCATGTACACGGCTCTCACACCGAAAAAAAACCTTCTCCTTGCCCTGACCCTACTCGCGATCCTCGCCTGCGGATTCCGCGTTGCAGGTCTCGTGGTCCGGGAAGATATCCGGACCATGCTTCCCGACGGCAAGACCCGGGTCGTTGCGGATTTCGAACTGCTGCAAAACGCCCCTTTTACCCGGCGGATGACCATTACGGTGAGCCATCCCGGCGGGAATCCCGCCAAGGCCGCAAAAAACCTGGCCAAGGCACTTCAGGGACCGGTTTTTCCCCGGGTGGTCTGCGGTCCGGGAACGGGTCTCTCCCCCCAGTCCCTGGCCGGGTTCATCCGCGCCGCCCCGGCCCTGCTGACGGAAAAGGACCTGACGGAGCTTGAAGACATACGCACTCCCGCCCATATCCATGACTCTCTTAAAACCATGTTCAGGGTCCTTGTCTCCCCCAGCGGCATGGCCTTTAAACAGATTTTCTCCTTGGATCCCATCGGCATACGCAACCTGGTACTCCCCAAGCTGGCGGCATCCGGCAGACTCTTCAACGTCCGCGTGGAAAACGGCGTGTTCGTCAGCAACGACGGCAAACACGCCCTGGTCATTGCCGAAACCGAAATCCCCATGACCGACTCCCTTGGCGCGGCAAAAGTCATGGCCACGTACCGCAAGGCATGCCGCGGCCTCCCGCCTGGAGCCACAACCATCCTCGCATCCGGACACCGCCATACCCTGGCCAATGCCCAAACCATCAAAAAGGATCTGCGGATCATCCTGCCGGTCTCCCTGGCACTGCTCGCCGTGCTTTTTGCCTGCTCCATGCGTTCCCGGGAAGGCCTCTTCGTGTTTCTGGTGCCGGTTGCGGTCATCTGTGTTTCCGGCGTTGTCACCTCCATGCTGTACGGCGGTATCTCCGGGATCGTCCTCGGCTTTGGGGCGGTACTGCTGGGAATATCCGTTGATTTTGCCGTCCATGTCTTCCACGCCCTGCGGCAACCGGACCAGTCCCCCGGACAGGTTTTGACCGAGGTGGCGCGGCCGGTCATCTTTGGCGCCCTGACCTCATGCGTGGCCTTTGCCTCCCTGTTTGTCTCGGACATCCCGGGCATCCGCCAGCTCGCCGTGTTCTCCATAACAGGCATTGGGGTCTCCCTGTTTCTTTCCCTTGTGGTCCTGCCGCATGTCATCACTCCCGCGTCCCGGTCCGGAAAACGGTCCCGCCCCCTCGCCCATGGGCCCACGGGGAAAGCGTGGAAAATCCTGGCTGTCTGGGCACTGATCCTCACAATCGGCATCTGGGCGGCAGTACACACACGGATCAATGGCGATCTCCGGGAACTGGGGTATGTGCCTGGAGCAGTCAAAGCCGAGGAAGATGCCACGCGCGATATATGGGGAGGCATGCGGGACACCGCCATGGTCTTTGCCATGGGCAGGACCCGGGAACAGGCACTGGAATCCAATGACAGGGTCTGGGAACATATGCGCGCCAAGGATATGGCTACGCAGAGCATATCCATCGCCCCCATTCTTCCCTCGAAAAAGACACAGACCGAGAATATCACGGGGTGGAACGGTTTCTGGAAACCCCGCGCATCGACCACCCTTGCATCCGTGGACAACGCGAGCCGCGCCATGGGGTTTGCACCCACGGCCTTTGAGAGATTCGCAGCGTTCATCAAGACGCCTCCGGAAAACATCACCGAGCAGACCCTGCGTACACTGGGCCTATCGGGCATCCTGGACATGCTCATGGTTCACACCAAGACCGGATTCGCCGTACTCACCCTGCTCCCGGACACACCACGGGCAAGTTCGCTTTTTCCTCCCCGGATCGAAGATGGCCTGAATGCCCGGTTCGTATCTGCCGGACGGTTCAGGAACATGCTCGGCCGGGCCATGACAACGGATGTGCTTTGTTCCGGAACGACCGCCTTTGTAGCCATTGCACTCTTCACGGTACTTCTGTTCCGCAACCTGTACCAGACGGGCCTGGCCCTTCTTCCCGTTGCCGGGGGAGTGACGGCCGTGCTGACGATCATGCATCTTGCCGGACAGAGCCTGAACCTCTTCCACATCGTTGCCATCCCCCTGGTCATGGGGCTGGGGGCGGATTACGGCATTTTCATGGTCTGCAGAAAGCATGCGAGCTTGCACCATGGCACCCTCAAGGCCGTGCTGTTCTCGGCACTGAGCACCCTGGCCGGTTTTGGGGCACTCACCCTGGCCCGGCATCCTGCGCTTTTTTCCATGGGTCTGACGGTGCTCACCGGGATCTCCACGGCCTTGATCATGGCCCTCTGCGTCATCCCCCTACTCCAGGGAGGCAGGCGATGATCAGATGTGTTCTGCCCCTGCTGCTGGTGCTGACATTGGCCTGCGCGCCCAGGACCCCGAGCGGGGTCGGATCAACCAAGCCTCCGTCTCCCGAAGCACGCAGACTGGTCCTTGCAAACCGTCTCCCCCCAACGCCCGTCGTCATGCGGCACCTGGTCCGGCTGCGTATTCCGGACCGGGATTTGGACATGAACATACGGGGGATGATGCGCCTCGACCCCGTGGCACGGGAAGCACGGGTCGTGGGCATGGGCGGGTTCGGGCTGAAGCTGTTCGACCTGACGGTCTTTCCGGAGAGCATAACCACGCATTTCCTCCACCCGAGTCTGTGCCGTATCCGCCACGTGGACGAACATATCGCATTCTGCATCCGGCGGATCTGGCTCGGTTACGACCCCACCGGAAAGGATACGGTCGAGGAAAACGCCGGGGCCGTATCCCTGCAGGGGATACATAACGGGGTTCATCTCATTCACAATTTTTCCGGGGACATATTGACGGCGACCACCGCCCGGGGACCACATGAATCATGGCGAATCCTCTTTGGCACAAGAGAGCCGCCAACCGGCATGCCCCAGACGATCACGTTCCAGAATGCTGCTGCCGACTATTCCCTTTCCATCCGACTTGTGGACACCTATCCGGGAGGATGACCGTGAGCCATCTTATGAACGAAGTGCGAGCCTGTGCCACGGCTCCACAGCAATCCACCGATACGGACACTCGGGAAATGTCCTTTGTTTTCCCCCCCTCTTTTTCCGGGTTCAACGGCCATTTCCCGGACCGGCCCATTCTTCCGGCCATGGTCCAGATCATGGCCGGCATCCTCACGGCGGGGAACGGTTCTCCCATGAAACTGCTCCGGATGGGGCGGACCAAATTCATGCGGATCGTCCAACCGGGTGAAACCATGACCGCCGTTGCCCGTATCAGCCTGCAGGACGACACGGTCCGGGCCGATGTGCGATTGAGCATCGGTGACGAACCCTGCGCGTCCTTTCCCCTGTTTCTGGAACCCCCGGAGTCCGCTCTATGAGACATCCCTATTTCAAGACAGCCCCGGACGATCCGGCTCCGCTGACCCTCACTGTGGAACGCCGCATCCGGTTCGAGGAAGTCGATCCCCTGGGCATCGTCTGGCACGGTCGCTATCCCAGTTATTTCGAGGATGCCAGGACCGCTCTCGGGGACACGTACGGGATCGGCTATCTGGATTTCAACGATCAGGGGATTGTCACCCCCATCAAACGGATGCAGGTGGATTACGAACTGCCCCTGGAATTCGGCGAAACATGCTCCATCACTGCCGTCCTGTATTGGACCCGGGCGGCGCGCATGAACTTCGGGTTTGAAATCCGCAACCAGGAGGGCAAGGTGACCACAACGGGATGCAGCGTACAGTTGTTTCTGGACCTCGAGGGGTGTCTGCTCATGGCCCCACCTGATTTCTATGCCGATTTCTGTCGCCAATGGGCCCGGGGAAAGGTCTGATATGTCCATTCCATGTCCCCCCAGCCAGGATTCCCGAAAGCCCCGGTGCAATCCGGGAGAATCCCTCCGGTCCCGCATTCTGGTTGTCATACCCGTGTACAACCATGCAGGTACATTGCAGGAGGTCGTCACCCGAACCAGAGCGGTCCACGACCATGTTCTGGTGGTGGATGACGGGAGCACCGATCTGAGTCAAGACCGGCTTGAAGAACTGGGGGTGCCCTCCGTCTGCCACGCAAAAAATCAGGGAAAGGGAGCTGCCATCAGAACAGGAGCTGAAACGGCTCGACACATGGGCATGACCCATATCATCACCATCGATGCCGACGGGCAGCATGATCCGGCCGACATTCCTCTGTTCATTGCGGCCATTGCAAAAGATGTAAACGCCATCATTGTGGGAGCACGCGACTTCAGCGGTTCCAATATTCCCCAATCCTCACGGTTCGGACGACACTTTTCCAATTTTTGGCTCCGGGTCCAGACCGGAGCCGTTATTTCGGATGTCCAAAGCGGATTCCGCGCCTATCCGGTCACCATTTTCAACCATCTCTCCCTCACGGAGAACCACTACAGTTTCGAGGTGGAAGTCCTGGTCAAAGCAGCCTGGGCCGGGTTTCGGCTGGAAGAAGTGGATGTCGCCGTGTTTTATCCGAAAAAAGAACAACGCATTTCCCATTTCAAGGCCTTCAAGGACAACGTGCGCATCTCCCTGCTCAATACGCGGTTGACCATACGCTCCATCCTGCCCATACCGCACACGACCTTTGATACCGGATCGGCGGGCGCGCCAACGCCCATCCATCCCATCCGCTCGTTGCAACGTCTGCTGGCCGACGATGCAACCCCGCGCGATCTGGCCCTTGCCTGCGCACTGGGCGTATTCCTGGGAACCCTGCCCCTTGTGGCCATGCACAGCATCGCCATTCTGCTGGCTGCAGGATGGCTCAGGCTGAACAAATTTGCGGCCTTGGCCGCCAGTCAGGTCTGCATCCCGCCCATTGTTCCGGCCTTGTGTATCGAGGCGGGATTTTTCATGCGGCATGGACGGTTTCTCACGGAGATATCCTTGCAAACCCTGGGGTATGAAGCGTTCCAAAGATTGTACGAATGGATTCTCGGCTCCCTGGTCCTTGCGCCCCTGTTTGCGGTGGCCACCCTCGTCATTGTTTATGTCCTCTCAAGAATCCTGGCCCACGGGATAAAACATGCCGCACGCAATGCGGCCCGGTGACGAGGCCGCCATGACGAATCCACAAAGATGGTCCAGCAAAAGCGTGGGCTCCCGGCTGCAGCACCATATTTTTTACGGACTCATCAGGATCGGAGGGCGCAACGCTGCCTATGGCCTGCTGGTTTTCGTGGTTCTCTGGTATACCATCCGTCCTGATATCCGAGCCCGGTCGGGTCCGTATATTGCCCGCCGTTTTCCCGGGGCACGCGGCTGGAAAAAAATCTATCATTGCTTCCGCCTGCAATGGGAACTGGGCAAGAGTCTTGTGGACCGGGCCGTTGCGGGGATCATGGACCAATTCGAGATGGCCCCGTCTCCCGAGGATGTCGCGACCCTCGCACGGCTGCACGCCCGGGACCGGGGGATCATCCTCTTGTCCGGCCACATAGGATGCTGGCAGATGGCAACGGCCGGTCTCGACACCCTCGATTCCCGCATCCACATCCTTCTGCACCGGGAACAAGGAGACGTGGACCGCCATTTCCATGATTACCGGGGGCATGCTCAGCGCACCACTACCATCGATCCCCACGGATATCTGGGAGGAACTCTTGAGATGACGGCCCTGCTCAAACGGGGTGAAATACTCTGCACCATGGGAGACCGCATGCTCGGTACGGACAAGAATACCGTTCGAGTAAATTTTCTTGGCGACCCCATCCGCGTCCCTGTCAGCCCGTACCGTCTGGCCTCGGCAACAGGGGCCTCCGTCGTGGTCACCTTTTCCCTGCGTACAGGCCCAGGCAGGGCTCGACAGGTCATCACCAAGGTCATGCAGGTCCCCACGGGACTGGGGCCCTCGTCCCGGGCATACCAAGAATACGCCCAGTCCTTTGCACACGAACTGGAAACAATCTGTCGCAACCACCCCTATCAATTCTTCAACTTCTACGACATGTGGAACATCGAGAGCACCTGACATGGACATAAAAACCCAACTCAAGCAAGCCCTGGTCAAGGAACTCCACCTCGAAGACATCACCCCAGAATCGATCGGGGACAGCGCTCCCCTTTTTGGGGATGACGGACTCGGACTCGATTCCCTGGACGCCGTGGAAATCGTCGTGCTCATCGAACGGCTTTTCGGGGTGGTCATCGAAGAGATGGAAGAGAACAAAAAAGCCTTTGCGTCCATCGACACCCTTGCAGCCTTCATCCAGGAACATCGGCACTAACATGCGCAAGCAGCCACACGTCAGCGTCACGGGCATGGGATGCATCTGTGCGGCCGGTTTGCATGTGGACGAGTGTCTGGCGTCCCTGGCAACAGGCAGGCGGGATCCCCAGGAACCAGGCCGGTTCCACAATGAGCACTCTCAGCCCTTCCCGGTTTTTGAGGTTCCCGAGCATCGTCTTGCCGATGACCACCTGCCGGTCCACGACCGAACCCTCACGGTCCGCTTTGCCCGCCATGCGGCCCTCGAGGCATTGGAACAGGCGGGGCTGGGGGCAGAAGAGCTGGCCCCGGCACGGGTCGGGGTGTGCATCGGGACCTCGGTGGGCGCTGCCCTCAACTTTCTGGATTTCTACCGCGAGCACCGCCGCAACACCCGGCAGGATCTCGCCCCCATCCACCGCTATCTGGATTCCAACCCGGCCCTGGCGTTGGCCCTGGAACTCGGAACAACCGGCCCTGTCCAAACGGTCGTCAACGCCTGTTCCTCCGGTACGGACGCCATCGGTCAGGGGGCCGCGTGGATCCGCATGGGGCTCTGCGATGTGGTCATTGCCGGTGGAGCCGATGAACTCTCCGAAGTGACCTATAACGGATTCATCCGGCTCATGAACGTGGACAATGGACCCTGCCGCCCTTTCGACCGTTCACGGAAGGGCCTCAATCTCGGGGAAGGGGCAGGGATGATTGTTCTGGAGTCGGAAGATTTCCGGGAACAAAGAGAGGCAAGGGAACTCGCCGGTATTTGCGGGTACGGAACCGTGGCCGATGCCTACCACCCCACGGCCCCCCACCCTGAGGGGCGGGGTCTTAAAAAGGCGATCCACCATGCATTGGAGCAGGCCGGTGTCGATCACCGGGATATCACCTTCATCAACGCCCACGGCACAGCCACATCAAACAACGACATGGCCGAGGCGGCCGTTTTCAACGAACTTTTCCCGACCACCCCGGTCATCGCCACCAAGGGGGTGACCGGCCATACCCTGGGCGCGGCCGGAGGCATCGAGGCGGTATTCACCATGGCGCATCTGGCATCGGGCCAACTGCCGGCAAGTCCCGGGTTCACACAGCCCGATCCGGACCTCAAGGTAGTCCCCACCACGCATGCAACCGAAATATATGGAAATATTGCCCTCTCCCAGTCTCTGGCCTTTGGGGGAAACAACTCGGTGCTCGTTATCCAAAAAGGAGGAGAGGACCATGCGCATAGGTATTGAGGGTATGGGGGTCGTGGGCCCCTTCGGTACCCATGTGGACGATCTCCAGCGCGTCACTCGGGCGGTTCTTGCCGGTAGCCCCGAACCGTGGTCCGGAGGTACAGCCGATACCAAGCCCCTTGCCGATCATCTCCCAGCCCGCGCATTACGCAGGGTGGATCACTTCACGCGCATGGGTCTGCTGGCCGCCTTCAAAGCGGTGGAGAATGCGGGCCTGTCCGCGGAAAACCTCCACGATACCGGGATCGTGCTGGCCACGGGATACGGTCCCAGCAAACTGACCTTTGATTTTCTGGACTCCATTATCGACCACGGAGCGCCCCTTTCGTCCCCCATGGCCTTTTCCCACTCGGTGCACAATATCCCCGCGGCCACCATCGCCCTGAACATGCACGTCAACGGCCCCTGCTCCACGGTGACCCAATTCGAGACATCGGTCGGGGCTGCCTTCCTCACCGCCCGGTCCTGGCTCGACGAAGGCAGGGTGGAGCGTGTTCTGGTCGGGGCTGTGGACGAACAAACGGGCCTGCTCCAGCACACAACGGATCGCATCGTAGCGGAATCCGACAATTCAGCTCCCGGACGGCGTCGCTCAACCCCCTTGGGCGAAGGAGCGGCCTTCTTCTGTCTCCATGGTGACCCGGGCAGGGCAGAGCTTGGATCCGTGGATCATGTCGCGGTAACGCGTGGCGGTCCAACCGGCATTGCTAGGGGGCCTCTCTTTTTTTCCGGCGCTCCGGGCCCGTTCCGCCGCGCGGCATCGAGCACTCGTGACGACGTCTTCGATTTCACCCCGGTGTACGGCAACATCCCCATCGCCATGGCCTTTGATATTGCCATCGCCTTGCTGGCACACAATAATGGCTTGCGCCCTCATATCAGCCCGTCGACCCGGATCTCCTGCCTGAGTCGCCATCACTCGGACACAACGGGCCACCTGCAGGTTTCACCCCCGGAAAAATCACCATGCACGAATTGACCATCACCCCCGCTGACATGACGGCCATCCTGGCGAGCATGATACGCAGCACCTTGTCCTCCCGGGCCGGATCAAGCTATTTCCCCACCGCCCCCATGGAGATCGGTGACTATACGCCCCTGTCCACGGATCACCTGGGCCTGGATGAGGCAGGACTCTTGGACGTTGCCACGCAGTTTACGTCCATGTTCGGCCTCTCTTGCTCCGTCATTTCTCGTACAGCACCACCACCCCTGGGAGAATGGGCTCACCGAGCGTTTTCCCGTTGGCAAACGGACAACGGCACCCTCTTTTTCAACACCTCGGGCAGTACGGGAACACCCACGGCCTGTCCGCAGACCATGGCCCTTCTCGAGCAGGAGATCCTGGCTCAGGCCGAAATTTTCAAAGGATGCACACGGATTCTGACCTTTGTTCCCCGGCATCACATATACGGATTTCTCTTTTCCGTTCTGCTGCCCAAGGTTTTGCGCGTTCCGGTTCTCGACCTTCCCCCCGTGGCTTCGACCGGGCTATTGGAAAAAATGGCCAGGGGAGATCTTGTCATTGCCTTTCCCCTATTCTGGAAAGCTCTTTCCCAGCTCAACGTGACCTTCCCGGAAGGGGTACGCGGTGTCACGTCCACCGGCCCCTGCCCCGCCACGATCATCCATCAGCTTCTCGACCACGGCCTGGCCTTGATGACGGAAGTGTACGGATCGTCAGAGACCGGGGGGCTGGGAACCCGCAACCATCCGGAAGCTCCCTATACCCTCCTCCCTTTCTGGCAGATACCCCCGGACCACGATCCAGACTCCGTGCAAATTACCCGTATCCTCCCGAATGGGAGTGCGGTTAGGTCCTATGCCATGCCGGATGTCGTCCAGTGGGAAGACGCCCGGACCTTCCGTCCCATCAAACGGACGGACAAGGCGGTTCAAGTGGCGGGCATCAACGTATACCCCGACAGAATAGCCGAGATCATCAAGACGCATCCCGAGATCGACGATTGCGTGGTCCGCCTCATGCGTCCGGAAGAAGGGCACCGCCTCAAGGCCTTTATCGTTCCAAAATCAGGCACGCCGAGCGGGGGGGAACGCCGCGAGCTGCGTTCCTGGCTGGCAGACCGGCTCACTTCGGCTGAAATCCCCAAGGCCCTGGCCTTCGGAACGGAACTTCCCGTCAACGCCATGGGAAAGCATACTGATTGGGATACTCGAGAATGAACGATCCAGATACATCCGCAACCACGAAAAAACGGGACCGCATTACCATGCGGTCCCGTTTTTTCGTGGTTGCTTCCGTTATGGATCAGGCCTTGATGGCCCTCTGGTCGGTATCCGGCAGACTGTCCTCTTCTGTCACCATATCCTGAACTCCGGTCTTGAGTTCCAGGGACAATTGGGCCAGCTCGGTGATGGCCCGGGCCGATTCGGTCATCGCGTTGGCTGTTTCCTCGGAGATACGCCGGATCCCATCAATGGCCTCACGGATTTCCTCGTTGGCCGCAGACTGTTCCTCGGCCGCAGCAGCGATCCGCATGACCTGGTCCGCGTTTTCCTGGATCTTCTGGACCATCGTTTCCAGGGCCTTTCCGGAGCTATCCGCCAACACGGTGGTTTCCTTGATCAGCTCACCCGAGCGCCGGCTCTCCTCGATGGACGCCTTAGCGCTCTTCTGGATGGAACCGATGGACGAGCTGACCTCCTTGGTGGCAACCATGGTCTTTTCCGCCAGCTTGCGGACCTCGTCGGCCACGACCGCAAAACCACGTCCGGCGTCGCCGGCCCGGGCGGCCTCAATGGCCGCGTTCAGGGCAAGGAGATTGGTCTGGTCGGCGATATCCGTGATGACCCCAAGTATATCCCCGATCCCCTGGGCCTGTTTGCCGAGTTCTCCCATGTCCTGCTGCATTTCCGCAGAGACACCGGCCAGGGTCTCGATCAACCCGACCATCTCGCTGACAACGACAACCCCTTCCTCGGCCTTTGTCTTGGTTTCATCGGCCAGATTCGAGGCCACCGCGGCGTTGCGGGCGACATCGATGGCCGTTGTGCTCAACTGCTCGATGGCCACCTGGGTTTCACCGGCCTGGGCCAACTGCGAATCCGCTCCCCGGCTGGATTCCTCCACCTGGGCCGCCAGTTCCTCGGCGGCCGTCGAGACCTGTTCGGCGATCACCTCGGTTGTCTGCGCTACTCCGGCGATCTCCCTGTTTTGCCTCTCGATGCGTTCCTGCTGGGTTCTGATCTCCGTCAAATCCACCCATAAAGAAAGCACCCCCAACAGATTTTTGTCCAGATCGAAGACCGGCGTCGCGGAGATGGAGACGTTTTTGGTCTGGCCACCCGCAGCGGTGTAGGCCACTTCTTCCCGGATCTGTTCCCTGGACGCCAGGCACCGTTCGGCAATGGTCTCCCTGCTGCCCCCACCGTGGACCACCTGGCTCGTGGACTTGCCCAAACACTCCTCTCTGGACAGATCCGTGCCCAGGACATCGATCATGGGCTGGTTGATAAAGGTGAATTCATTCCTGTGGTCGATGACCGCTGCGGGCAGGGTGATCCCTTCAAGAACACCGGAGGCAAACCCGAGTTTTTTCTTGATCTCCGCGGCCATGATGTTCACGGCCCGGGTAGTATCACCGATGGCGTCCTTACGGTCGTATTCGGCCCGTGCGTCAAGATCCCCCCCCGCGATCTTCTTTGCCGTTTCAGCGAGCGCCAGGAGCGGCCGCATAAACAACCTGAGCATGACAAAAACGATCAGGGTGAAAAGGATGCTCGAAACGATGACGACCACGATCCCGGTCATCAGGGCCTTTTTGTCCATACCGAAAAGCATCTCGTCCTGGTCGATGGAGACCCCGATGTACCACCCCCAAGGAGCGAACAGACGGAGATCGGCAAACCGGGCCTGGCCATCACGCTCATAGAGGAGGGTCGTTTCCTTGGTCCCGCGGATCTTTTCCCACATCCCCGGGACAACCGATTCCAGGTTGTGTCCCACACGCGAAGGATGGACCAAGAGATTGCCATTTCCGTCTACCAAAAAAGCATACCCCTTTCCGGCCACATCGACCGAATCCACGAATCCTCTGAATTCGGGGGTCATGATCTTGTTACCCACAAAAATCACGGCAACCGGGTTGCCGTCGGGGTCCTTCACGGGATGGTACAAGGTGAGGTATTTTTCTCCGACAACAGTGGCTATCCCCCTGTAATCTTGCCCCTTCATCACCGTCTTGTACACCGGGCTGGTCGCCGGGATATAGGTTCCAACAACCCGTTCCCCCTGCTCGTTCTTGATATTCGTACTCACCCTCAGGAGTTTTCCGGGCAGAACCTGAAATATGGTTGCAGCGGTGGAAGAGGCATCGTGGATCTTGTCTACCAGGGTGGTGGCCCCATGGCCCTTGCCCAGCCCCACATACATGGTCGGGATGGAGAGGTCCTCGGGCTCGAGGGTATTCTGATTTTTCACCGTTATGTCCATCAATTGGTCATTATTGATGAAAATCCCCCCATCCCGGGTGATATCGCCCATCATTACCGCCAGCGGCCCGTTGAACTGTTTGAGCAATGCCTTGTTCTGCATGGTCAGAACATTGTGCAGGGTATTTGACACCGTGTTCAGGGAACCCTTTGCCAGGGTATGCAAGGTCTCCTTGGACTGTACGTAGTTGACCGTACAGATGCCGACAACGAGAGCAACCATGGCCACAACAATACCAACGATGATTTTCTGATAAAAATTCAAACGCATACATCCTCCACAAAGGAAACAGGACGATCAGGGGTGGTCGCACCACCCTCCAAGAAGCACTACTAAAATAAATAACGGCCAGCTCTTATTCCGCATGGATCAGCCCTCAGCCAACCGTTTCAAAACAGCGAGATTTTCACGGTCCATAACCAGATCCTTGTCCTTTGGCGTCTCCAGGATCATGGGGATGGACACGAACCGTTCATCACGCATCAACAAGCTGAAGCCGGAGAGACCGATCTCCCCCCTGCCGATATGTTCATGACGGTCGCGGCGGGAGCCGCAGGGAAGTTTCGAGTCATTGGCATGGAAACACCCGAGACGGTCCAGGCCGATCAACCGTTCGAATCGATCGAAGGTGGTCCTATAGCCCTTGGGAGTGGACAGATCATACCCTGCGGCAAAGACATGGCAGGTATCGACGCACACCCCCAATCCGGAAGAATGGCCAGAGTGCTCCAGGATATAGGCCAACTCCTCGAAACAGGCCCCCAGATTGGTTCCCTGCCCGGCCGTGGTTTCCAATAGGATGGTCACGTCGTCCACCCCGCTTTGGTCAATACTCCGGTCCAGGTTCCGGACATACCTCGCCAGTCCGGCATCCACCCCTGCCCCCAAATGGGATCCCGGATGGGTAACCAAACGGTCTATCCCCAGTGCGTGGGCACGCCGCAGTTCGCGTGCGAACGCATCCACGGATTTCTCGGCCTTGGCCCGGTCGGTACCGGCCAGGTTGACCAGATAGGAATCATGGATGCAAATCGGATACGGCCCCCACGTGCGCCACGCGCCGGAAAAGGCGCGGATGTCTTCTTCGTTAAGGGGGACCGCCTTCCACTGCCGCTGGTTGCGGGAAAAAATCTGCAGCGCCGTACCACCCACCGAGGAGATCCGGTCCAGGGCGTTGGCCAATCCACCGGTGATGGGCATGTGCGAACCCACCAAGCGGTCTTGGAACACGGGGACGAACGGGGCATCAGCTTGCATACATTCCACTACGTTCCTTCTCAACCAGACAAAACTATCCATCCTACGGACCGCGCCGAGGTTGCTTTCCAGTCATTCCACTACGTTCCTTCTCAATCAGACAAAACTATGGCCAAATCCCAGGTTCTGTCGTATGTCTCGACCAATCCCCGAACCGTTTGCCAGTGTCTATCCTGGAGGAATATCATGTCTGACCTGATCCTGTGGAAAAATCAAGAGATCCGGAAGATCAAAGAGGATATGGACGAGTTGATGACCTGTTTCATGGACGATTTCAGTTCACCGTTCTATCTCGGCATGCTCAAGGACCAACCGAGGATAACCACCTTTGAGAGCGAAACATCGTTTATCGTCAAGATGGAGTTCCCCTATGTGGTTCCCCAAAGCCTGGAGGTCAATCTGGTCAACCACGACCTGTCCATCAAGGGCACCCAGCAGGATCTCCGCCCCAACGGCCGGAGTCCCTTTGTCTCGCAGCGGACCTTTGCCACCAAGGTCCCCCTCCCCGGGCCGGTTGAGGAAGAGACCATCTCGGCCACATACCGGGATGGAATCCTCATGGTCACCCTGAAAAAAAAGGTCCCTCCCGGCCCACGCAAGATCGACGTGACCTTTGCATCATGACCCCCGGCCCCCATCCACCAGATAAACGGCAAGGAGCGCGATCATGGCAACTAGCAAAAAAAACAAGGAAATACCGGTCCCGGAACTGAGATGGCGTATGGATCCCGCATCTCTTCCCTTTGCCGACACCAGCGGAATTGCCCCCCTGACGACGATCCTTGGACAGGACAGGGCCATCGAGTCCCTTTATTTCGGCATAGGAATGCGCCGACCGGGATACAATATTTTCGTCACCGGCAAGGCCGGAACCGGCCGGCTGGGGGTGGTCAAGCACCTCATCGAGGACGTCGCAGCCGGGGAAGCCAAGGTCCCGGACGACCTGTGCTATCTCCATAATTTCAAGCATCCCGAGATCCCTCTTCTTTTGCGACTTTCTCCGGGGAAGGGACAACGGCTCAAAAAAGACATGCACAACCTGCTTGAAACCCTGAAGAAGGAGGTCCCCCAACTCTTTGAGAGCCAGGAATACATCAACAGGAAGAACGAGATCGCCAATGCGTATGAAAAAAAGACCACCAGTTTTTTCCTGGCCCTGGAAAAAAAGGTCAAGGAGGCGGGATTCGCCCTGGTGACCATCCAGGGCAAACAGGGACACCCGCCTGATGTCATGCCCCTGGTCGATGGTGAGCCCGTGCCCCTGGCAAAGGTCGAACAGATGGCCGAGAAAGGACGGTTCCCCAAAGACGAGCTGGCCAGGCTACAAAAAAATTACCAGAAAATCCGGGAACAGATCGATTCGACATTCATGGAAATCAGGGAGTTGCAAAAAGAAATCCAGGAGAAAAACAAACAGATCGATCGGCTCATGTTCACCAATCTTGTCCAGGAACATATCGAACGGCTCGACCAGGCATACGGATCAACGGTCCTCAAGGATTATCTTGCGGACATGATCGAGGATATGCTCGAGAACATGCGTATTTTCCAGGCCCCGTCCAAGGAGTCCATGGTCGCCCAGGCCATGATGCCCATGGGCGATCCATTCACCCAGTACACGGTCAATGTGCTCACGGACCACAGCGATCAGAAGGGGGTTCCGGTCATCGTGGAGAACTATCCCACATACAGGAACCTTTTCGGGTCGATCGAGCGTGTCGTTGACCGCAGCGGCATGTGGCGGACAGACTTCAGCAAGATCAAGGCGGGATCCTTTATCAAGGCCAATGGTGGCTACCTCATCTTCAACCTCATGGACGCCCTTGTGGAGCCGGGAGTCTGGCCGGCCCTCAAACGGGCACTCAAAAGCCGCAAGATGGAGATCGAAACCTACGACCCCTTTTATCTCTTCACCACGACCGGTCTCAAGCCACAACCCATCGGCATGGACGTGAAGGTGGTCGTACTGGCCAACCACCGGCTGTACACCTTGCTCCGGTCCTTTGACGAAGACACGGCAAAGATATTCAAGGTCCGGGCCGAGTTCGACCAAAGTATGGACAAGACAACGGCATCCATCCTGTCCCTGGCCTCGTTCATCAGATCCCAAACGGACGAACACGGTCTGCTCCCTTTCGACAGAACCGGGGTCTGCGGACTGGTGGAACAGGCCGTGCGCATGGCCGGAAGGCAGGAAAAAATCGCCACGACATTCCCCCTGCTCAGCGATCTTGTCCTGGAATGCGATTACTTCGCCAAGCAGGAGGGGGCCAAAACCGTCAGTCAGGACCATGTGGACAAGGCCGTCGGGGCCCGAATATCCCGCTCGAACCTGATCGAAGAAAAAATCCAGGAGATGATCGACCGGGGATCGATCAAGATCGACACCCAGGGAGAGGTTGTCGGCCAGGTCAATGGATTGGCCGTCTATGCCCTTGGAGACTACATGTTCGGCAAACCGAGCCGGATCACCGCGACCACATCCATGGGCAGGGCAGGAATCATCAATATCGAGCGGGAGGCCGATCTTTCCGGTGCGACCCACAACAAGGGGGTCCTCATCCTGGCGGGCTACCTGCGGAACAAATACGCTCAGGACAAACCCTTGGCCATGAGCGCGTCCCTCGCCTTTGAACAGAGTTACAGCGGAGTGGACGGCGACAGCGCCTCGTCAGCGGAGGTCTACGCGCTCCTCTCGAGTTTGGCTGGACTCCCGGTAAAACAAGGGGTGGCCGTGACCGGATCGATCAATCAAAAGGGAGAGATCCAGGCCATTGGCGGGGTGAACCAGAAAATCGAAGGATTCTTTTCCTGCTGCAAACATATGGGGCTGACCGGCGAGCAGGGTGTGGTCATCCCTACAACCAATACAAAGGATCTCATGCTCCGCCATGAAGTGGTCAATGCGGTTGAAAAAGGGGATTTCCACATCTGGGCCATTTCCCATGTGGATGAGGGAATGCGGATTCTCACGGGCACCCCCCCGGGAAAGCGGCTGAAGAACGGCACCTATCCCCCAAAAAGCATCAATGGCGCGGTGGACGCCAGGCTGACCGACCTGGCCGAGGGGCTCAAACAATTCGGTACGTCCGGGGAGGAGACCTCTTCCAGCAAGCCCTAACCGGACGACACGCACAAGATCCTCGGCAATACGCAATAGCGGTTGGCCCACGACACGTCATCCAGGACCTGATCCGGGGGATCTTGTACGGATCCGCCACCCACTGCACGCCTATGGGCCGCCCAACCCCTTTAAGATCCCCATCAGTGCAGTGGATAACGTTTGCCCCATCCCCTGATGGCCACATCTCCTGCACATCGGTAAAAAAAGCCCCGTATTCCTGCGGGGCTTTTTTGTACACAGAGCATAGTCGACGGACAGAATTAGAACGTGGTCACATACCTGGACTTGAAACACAGGTCGAAATCCTTGTCCTCGAGTTCCTCCTGGCGGACCGTTATCTGGTTGTCCGTCTGGTTTTTTATGACCACGTCACCGCGCAGGACAACCCCTTTTGAAAAGACGATGTCCCCCTCGACCCGAAGCGAAGAACACTCCAACAGGGACGGCGGCCCAAAGGGAAAACGGGCCAGAAAATCATCGATCTTCGTGTAATAGTGGGGGTCCAGATCGATGAGGATAGGCCCGAGGGTCCTTCCGGGATTGGGGACCACGGTATTGTCGTCGGAGAGGAAAAAATTGTCGGACATGATATTGAGCAGGTCGTTGCACTTCTTGACCGGTGCGAAACGGGTCCGGGGAACCCGCAGGACCTGGGCCTCACGGAAAGAAGAGATGGCCGATCCCATGGCGGTTTCGAGCTGGAATATCCACGGGGATGCTTTGTCCCTCGGATCGAGATGCTTTTCATTGACGATCAGATCGAGGGGCATCATCCCGTGGTAGACAAAGACCTTTTCCAGAACCTTCAGATTGATCCAGATGGAATTCGTGTTGAAAAAAATATACTTGCGGATATCCTGGAACCGATCGATTTCGTCATCGGTACATTGGGCGATTTCTCGCAGGGCCAGTCGACCGTTTTCCTCCAATCGGCACAGATGGCCTCCTTTCTTGTCCGCCGGAGTCCTGTCGGCCACCTCCATGAGAAAAGGAAGATCGTTTTGGACCATATACCCGAAAATGGTCGTGTCCACCACGGCCCCAAGATTGTCCGAGTTGGCGATAAAGGCGTACTCAAAGCCCGCCCCGAGTAGCTTCTGCAGGGTTCCGGAGGTGACCAGGGAGGTAAAAATGTCCCCGTGTCCGGGAGGATTCCATTCCAGTTCGGGATTTTTTGGCCAGGTAGCGGGCGACAGGTCCTCCTGCATGATCTTGGGTGACTTGTGTTGGATAAAGGCGAGGGGTACCCCGGTCGAACCATTGTCAAACCCCTCGATGGCCAGCATGGTGTCCAGGTGGGTCCGGAAACTGTTCATGAAAACGAGCGGGACCTCATGACCGGTCTTTTCCCGCATGCGAAGGACCTGGCGGACGATAATATCCAGGAAGGTCAGCTCCCCCCGGACCGGCAGAAGGGCCTTGGCCTTCTCGAGGCCCATGGACGTGCCGGACCCGCCATTGAGTTTGATGATCGCCAATCTGTCCAGGGCAGCGGAACCGGCCCCAGCGCACTCCCGGACATCCCCGAAGGACGTGATCCCATCACGGGAGACAGGCCGGATATCGGCTTCCCCCAATTTTCCCAGGGACCCATGGAGCAATTGGTGGTAATAGTACTTGGTGACGTTGATGACGATATCAGGGAGGCCGTGGGCCTCCATCTTCAATTCGAACGGCTTGAACTTCTGCGCCGAGGTAAACGTATTACCCCCTAAAAAACGGATCAGCGGAGAATGCTCTTCCAACAGAACCTCCTTGGCCGGACGGACCGGGGCCATCGTTTTTTGGGTGCACGCACAGGCCCCGTGCGCACGGAACCTGATCGGAAACCTTGCCAGTCCCTTACCCGCTTTGGGCTTCGGACCTCTGCGCCCTCAACCAGGCCAGGGTCTTCCGCACATCAAGCGTCCCCGAGTAGATCGCCTTGCCGGTGATCACCCCCTGCAGTCCCTGACGGGACAAGGGATGGAGTTCCTTGACATCCTCGATAGTCGATATTCCCCCGGCCGCGAGCACAGGCACCCCGGAAAGGGCCAGGAGCTCCTCCATGGCCGGGATGTTCACTCCGGACTGCATCCCGTCACGGGCGATATCCGTATAGATGAAAAAAGACGCCCCCTGACGCTCCAGCCGCGGGACAACATCGGCAACGCGGACCCCCGCGTCCTCGACCCACCCTCTAGTCTTGAGTACGCCGTCCCGAGCATCCAATGAAACCCCTATCTTTCCGGGGAATGCATCACACAGGCGACTAAACATATCCGGATCTTCCAGGGCCATGGTCCCGATGATCAAGCGGGTCACACCCGCATCAAGATACCCCTTGGCCACACCCGTGTCGCGTATTCCTCCGCCCAATTGGACGGGTATATCTATGGATGCGCACATGGCCTGGATGAGATCAAAATTTTTAGGCCGTCCGCTGAAGGCCCCATCCAGATCGATGACGTGCAGCCACTCGGCACCCATATCCACCCATTGCCGGGCCATGCTTGCCGGGTCCGGGGCAAACACCGTGACCTGGTCCTCGGCCCCCTGTCTGAGACGCACGCATTGTCCGTCCTTGATATCCACTGCAGGGAACAACATCATAATCCTAGCTCCTCAAGACAATCGGCCAACCCTTCCCCGGCCATCTGTTCGGCAGTGACCCACCTGCCCTTGCGTTTGAAAAAAGTCCCCGCATCGAGCACATTCTCGCTTAAGGAATGCTGCACCTCTTCGTAATGGGCACGCCTGACGGTGTCGTTGTCCACGTCGATCAGATAGAGATCGAAAACGACACCCGCCGGCTGATTGACGCTCCATTCATTCCCCTTCCGTTCCTGCCATTGGAAGATATAGGGGACAAGAATATAATCGGCCGGCACGCACTCGGCCACGTCCCTCCAGAAGGCCAGGGCGGATGGCCTGGACCGGTTCTGCTTGGCGAGCAATATCTCCCGGCACTGTCTGACCACGCCGGGGCCGATAAAAGGAGCCCCGTTCCGTTCGGACAGCTTGGCGGCAAGTTCTCCGTCCATGAACCCAAGGACATTGGTGGGCAGGGGTGCGTATTCCTCCGGAAGATGACCGGCCATGAGTTCCCAGGAATGGGTAGGCTGGAAAAAACCGGCCACAGCCAGACGGACATCCCGGGGTATGGGAGTGACCCCCGTCTTGGGGGCACATGAACAGACAAGGGACAAGAGAACCAGGGCACAGAGCATTCGCGTCGGATTTTTCATTGATCCAATACCCCCTTTGTGCTGAATACCCCGCCCCCCTTGCGTACAAGACCCTGGCGCAGGGCCAGCCCCACTCCCTTGAACACGGATTCGAGCATATGGTGGCCGTTCATTCCGTACAGGATGTGGATATGCAGATTGATGCCGGCCTTCATGGCAAAGGACTTGAAAAATTCCCTCCATAGATCCTTTTCCTGGCCGGCAATGATCGGTGGCAGATCCCTTTCCTCATACACAAGGTAGGGACGCCCGGAGATATCCACGACGACCTCAGCCAGGGCCTCGTCCATGGGCACCCTGGCCCAACCCACGCGGGCGATTCCGGACTTGTCCCCCAATGCGGCATGGAAGGTTTCGCCCAAGGCGAGTCCGATATCCTCGACACTGTGGTGGGCATCGATATGGTAGTCCCCCTTGCAGTGGATCTCCATATCGAATCCGGCCCAAAACCCCATCAAATCGAACATATGGTCGGCAAACCCGTATCCCGTTCGGATGGACGTTTTTCCATTCCCATCGAGCGTGCAGTCGATGTCTATGCTGGTCTCATTGGTGACCCGTTCGGTCCGGGCCCGTCTGGTAGTCATGGAGATTTCCTCATTAAGGGTCTTGGATCGTTCTATTCCCGGACAGCAACGTCATCCTGCTTGGTTTCTTCCTCTGCGGGGGGCGTTTTCTTCTTCCCGAAAAAGAAGGCGACCCAGATACTGAGCTCATAGAGAATGATCAAGGGACCGGCCATGAACGTCTGGGAAACGACATCAGGGGGGGTGAGTACAGCAGAGACCAAAAAGGAGCACAGGATGGCGTACTTCCGCTTCTTCCGCAATCCATCGGCCGTGACCATGCCCAGTCGTGCCAGAAAGAATATGAACAACGGGAGTTCGAAGATGACACCAAAGGCGATGAGCAGCTTCAGGGAGAATCCCAGATACTCCCGAATGGTCGGCATGGGCCGAATAAAATCCGTGGTAAAGCCCATAAAGAACTCGAAACCGAAGGGAAAGACCACGAAATAGCCAAACAAGGCCCCGCTGACAAAAAAAAGGGCCGAACAAAAGGCCATGGGGACAAAAAACTTCCGCTCGGATGCATACAATCCAGGGGCCACGAATTGCCATATCTGATAGAAGATATATGGGCTGACCACGAACAGACCGGCCACGAAAGCGACCTTGAGATAGGTGAAAAAGGCCTCGGGAAGGGAAGTGAAAATAAGGGTACTCTCCGGGGGGAGTACCTTGACCAGGGGAGCCATCAAAAGATTGAACAACCGTTCGGCAAAGGCGTAGCACCCCAAAAAACCGACGACGGATGCGATAGCACAATGGACGAGACGCTTTCTGAACTCTCCGAGATGGCCGGTAAAAGTCATCTCGTCACCGGCAGAGTCCGATCCGGGCGTTGTCGTTGCGGTGTTTTCTTCTGCCATGGCGGATCAGGCCTCCTTGCCGGGCATACCGGCCGATCCCGAGGGTGTCTTGGACTGCCCGTCGTCCTTGCCTTCCTCCACGATCTCGGGCTCAGGTCCCCCGGTTTCTTCAGCCCGGTCCTTTTTTTTGGAAAACAATTCTTTTTCTGCCTTGCTGGTCTTGTCCTGTTCCTCGGCCCGCTCGGCCTCCAGATCGATAGTCCGCTTGACATCCGAACTCATCTTCTTGAATTCCCCGAGGGCCTTACCCAGGGTCCTGGCCACCTCGGGCAGCTTTTTGGGACCGATAACGATGAGGGCCACGACCAGAATAATGAGAATTTCAGTGGTACCTATTCCAAACATGTCTATACCATTGCTGAGGTGGAGGGTTTCCTGCCACACGGCCTAGCGTGTGTACCTTGACGCACAATCAAAAAGCCGCAGGCCGTGTGCTTGCGCCCTGTGGAACATGCAACACCTCCTGCGGCTTTGGTGTGTACAAAATTACCGGTCAAAAAACCAGTCCTTCCTGGGAGGATTTCTACTCCCATTCGATCGTGCTCGGCGGCTTGGAGGAGATGTCCAGGACCACCCGGTTGACCCCATGGACCTCATTGATGATCCGGTTGGAAATGCGGGCCAGGACCTCGGAGGGAACCCTCGTCCAATCCGCTGTCATGGCATCAACACTGTCTACGATGCGGAGGGCGACCACACTCTCGTAAGTCCGTTCATCGCCCATGACCCCGACGGTCTTCAGGGGGAGCAGCACGGCAAACCCCTGCCAGACCTTGTAGTACCAATTGGTGGCCTTGAGCTCCGAGGTAACGATCTTGTCCGCTTCTTTGAGCATATCGAGCCGCTCTTTGGTGATCTCGCCGATGATCCGAATGGCCAGGCCGGGACCGGGAAAGGGATGCCGCCAGACAATGGAATCGGGCATGCCAAGCTGCTGGGCGACCTTGCGGACCTCGTCCTTGAAGAGTTCCCGCAGGGGTTCGACCAGGGCGAGGCTCATCTTTTCGGGCAATCCGCCCACGTTGTGATGGCTCTTGATGACCGCCGAGGGGCCCTTGAAAGATTCGCTCTCAATGACATCGGGGTACAACGTGCCCTGGGCGAGAAAAGACACCCCGGGGAGGGCCTTGGCCTCCTTGTCGAAAACCTCGATAAAGGTGTGTCCGATGATCTTACGTTTTTCTTCCGGATCGCTGACCCCGTCGAGCCGACTCAAGAAAAGATCTGCCGCCTTGACATGGATCAGGTTGAGATCGAAATGCTCGCGCAAGAAACCAATGACCTCCTCGGCCTCGTTCTTACGGAGCAACCCATTGTCCACAAAAATACAGTGGAGGCGTTTGCCGATGGCCTGATGGAGCAAGGCGGCTACAACCGTGGAGTCGATCCCTCCGCTCAGCCCGCAGACCACCTGGGCGTCCCCTACCTGGGCGCGCAGTGCCGGGATGACGCTGTCCACAAAAGAGGCCATGGACCATCCGGCCTTGAGCCCGGCAATGTGGAAGAGAAAATTCCCCAGGATGGTCTCCCCCTGCTCGGTATGCATGACCTCGGGATGGAATTGGAGACAATAGATACCCCGTTTTTCGTCCGCCATGGCCGCCACGTCGACCGTCTCCGTCTTTCCGACGACGGCAAATCCGGACGGTGGCGAGAGGACCTTGTCCCCATGGGACATCCAGACCTTGAGTTTCTTTCCGGAATTGAGATTTTCCCACAACGGAGAGGCCCCGCAGAATTCAATCTCGGACCGTCCATACTCCCGGTCCTTGGCGGGAGCAACCTCCCCACCGAGCAGTTTGGCCGTGAGCTGCATGCCGTAGCATATGCCCAGGACGGGAATCCCCCAAGTGAATATCTCCGGATCTATGCCCGGAGAACCGGGGTCGGTCACGGATGACGGTCCCCCGGAGAGAATGATCGCCTGCGGATCGAGATCACGGATCTTGTCCGGATCCATGGTGCACGGGTGGATCTCCGAGTATACCCCGGCCTCACGGACCCTGCGTGCGATGAGCTGCGTGTACTGGGAACCGAAATCCAGTATGATGACGGTATCTGGTCGTTCCATACCTTAATGTCCTTTGATTGCGGCCAAAGAGCCGTGTCTTGTTGGTATACGTAGTACACAGGAGGGTGCGCCCTGTACGTCAGTGAACTGCCCGGGGGTACCCTGTGAAAACCAGAATGCTGGATCCAAGACATTGTAGACCGTTAGGAACGTAAAGGCGACTGGCAAAGAACTCTTCACCATCTGGAATCCTCCAATATCTTGGATTATCTCTGAATTACAACCTACATGGAAAGCCCCGTTTTCTGTGGATGCTTGCAGATCAATATGATTCGGTCCTGTAATTGGGAGCTTCCTTGGTGATGATCACGTCATGGACATGGCTTTCCCGCAATCCTGCCGGTGAAATGCGCACGAACCGGGACTTGTTGTGGAGATCGGCAACGGTCTGGGCCCCGAGATACCCCATTCCGGACCTGAGCCCACCGAGCATCTGCTCGATATTGTCGATCACCGACCCTTTGTAGGGAACGCGACCGACGATCCCTTCGGGAACCAGCTTATGCGATTCCTTATTATCCTGGAAATAGCGGTCACTGCTCCCTTCGCGCATGGCGTCGATGGATCCCATGCCACGATAGATCTTGTACCGACGTCCCTGGTATAAGATGGTCTCTCCCGGGCTTTCGTCAGTCCCGGCAAGCAAACTTCCCATCATCACGGAATCGGCGCCGGCGGCCATAGCCTTGACCAGATCCCCGGAAAACTTGATCCCACCATCGGCAATGACCCTCTTGCCGTTGGCATGGCAGACCTCAACGGCATCCATGATAGCTGTAATCTGTGGCACCCCCACACCAGCGACCATACGGGTGGTGCAAATGGACCCGGGGCCGATCCCCACCTTGACGGTATCCACGCCCGCATCCATCAACGCCTTGGCCCCGTCCCTGGTGGCAATATTTCCACCCACGAGCTGACAATCAGGATATTTCGTCTTGATGCTCTCTATGGACTTGAGTATATTTGCAGAATGGCCATGTGCCGAGTCCAGGATCAAAACATCGACTCCGGCCTCAATCAGGGCGGCCGCCCTGTCGTCCCGGTCACTCCCGACCCCGATGGCGGCACCGACCCGCAGACGCCCGAGGTCGTCCTTGCAGGCGTTGGGATACTTACGGACCTTTTCGATATCCTTGATGGTCAAAAGCCCTTTGAGCTTATTCTCCCCATCCACGACCAAAAGTTTCTCGATCCGGTTTTTGTGCAAGAGTCTCTTGGCCTCTATTTGGGTGATACCGACCGGGACGGTGACCAGATTGTCGCTGGTCATGACCTCCTTGACCCTAATGGCCCCGTCGGTCACGAAACGGACGTCCCGGTTGGTGATAATCCCCACGAGCTGGCCGTCACTGACGACAGGAAGCCCGGAGATACGGTACTCCGCCATCAGATCGAGAACCCGCCCGACCTTGTCATCGGGATGAACGACAATGGGATCGACGATCATCCCGCTCTCGGACTTCTTGACCTTTTCCACCTCCAGACGCTGTCCTTCGATGGACATATTCTTGTGGACAACGCCGACCCCGCCGGCACGGGCGAGGGAGATGGCCATACGCGACTCCGTGACAGTGTCCATGGCCGCGCTGATGAGGGGAATATTCAATTTAAGAGAGGGGGTCAGATAGGAGGCCAGGTTGACCTGGTCTGGAAGCACTTCGGAATAATTTGGAACGAGCAGGACATCATCAAAGGTGAGTCCTCTTCCAACGATCTTTTCCATGTCACATTCTCCGTGGGCTTTGGAACATATTATGAAAAACCTCTGGGACAACGGATCTGAAAAACATTCAAATCCTCCAGAGGTTTGGATTCTACAAACAGAATAGACGGCGGGTTCGCGTCTAGAGTCCGAGATAGGCCCGTTTCACGTCTTCATTGTTCATCAGGGAAGGGGCGGTATCCGTCAGGGTGATCGCACCGTTCTCCATGACATACCCCCGATGGGCGACCTTGAGGGCCTGATTGGCGTTCTGCTCGACCAGAAAGACGGTGGTGTTGCTCTCGGTATTGATCTTTTCAACAATGTTGAAGATCTGTTTGATGACCAGGGGGGCCAGTCCCAACGAAGGCTCATCCAAAAGCATCAATTTGGGCCGGGCCATCAGGGCCCGGGAAATGGCCAGCATCTGCTGCTCGCCTCCACTCAGGGTCCCGCCTGCCTGGTTCTTACGCTGGGAGAGGATAGGGAAAAGCTCAAAGACATACTCGAGATCTTTTTTCACGCCCACCTTGTCCTTACGGAGGTACGCCCCCATATCCAGATTTTCCATGACCGTCATGTATGGGAAAATGAGACGTCCTTCAGGCACCTGGCAGATCCCCAGAGGGACGATGCGGTCGGGCGAAAGCTTGTGTATGGGACTCCCGTTGAACAGGATCTGTCCGGACCGGGGGGGGACAACGCCGCATACGGACATGAGGGTTGTGGTCTTGCCGGCACCGTTAGCGCCGATAAGGGTGATGATCTCCCCTTCGGCGATATCGATGCTCACGTCTTTGAGGGCCTGGATATTTCCGTAAAATGTATTGATCCCCTCGATCTTAAGCATCGTGTTCCTCCCCGAGATACGCCTTGATCACGTTGGGGTCCTTGCTCACCTCTTTGGGAGTACCGGCGGCAATCCCCTGGCCATACTCAACGACATATACTCTATCGGACAGACTCATGACCACTTTCATGTCATGCTCGATGAGAAGAACGGCTATCCGTTCCTGATCCCTGATCCGCAGAACCAATTCTCCGAGTGCGGCCGTTTCCTGGGGATTCATTCCGGCGGCAGGCTCATCGAGCAGGAGCAAAAAGGGGTCTGTGGCCATGGCCCGGGCGATCTCCAACCGTCGCTGGGCACCATAGGGCAGATTCTTAGCCAGCTCATCGGCAACCTTCTGGAGGCCGACCTTTTCCAGGAGTTCGTAACTCCTGTCAACCGTATCCTTCTCCTCCCTGCGGGTCTTTTTGTTCCGCAGAACAGCGCCCAGAATTCCCGCAGAGGTCCTGCAATGACGGCCGACAATGACATTTTCCAAAACAGTCATGTTCGGGAAAAGGCGAATATTTTGGAAGGTCCGGGCCATGCCCAGTTCTGTAACCTTGTTCGGTTTCATCCCGTTGATACGCCGACGGTCCACCCCGTTGCGCGAGACATGGATATCCCCTTGCGTGGGGCTATAGATCCCGGTGATGCAGTTGAAAAACGTGGTTTTCCCGGCACCGTTGGGGCCGATCAGGGCGACGATCTCCCCGGATCCCACAGCGAGATCCACGCTGTTTAGGGCGCGCAAGCCGCCGAAATCCATGGTGAGATCGGTTACGTCGAGTAAAGGATATGATTGAGTGCTCATACGGGTAGATTTAGAAATTTTAGAGATTGTAGAGAGTTGAGAAATTTTAGAGATTTTAGAGATCCGAAAACCCGGGGATGCGGGTATACAATTTCTAAAATTTCTTACATTCTTCCATCCCTAATTATAAAGTTGCATGCCAGCCCATCCAACCGGGTCCATGTGTATCTGAAAAGTCAAGAATTCACGAATGTTTGTACGCATATTTCTTGCGCACATTGGCAATGAGCCCCTGGGGTCTGAACACCATCATCAGAACCATGGATGCGCCAAAAATGAGCATCCGGTACTCGGAAAAGGCGCGCAGGTATTCGGGCAACAGAATGAGAATGAGTGCGGCCAGCATGACACCGACAATCGACCCCATGCCGCCGAGAACAACAACGGAAAGGATAATCGCCGATTCCATGAAGGTGAAACTGGCCGGATTGATGAATGTGGTCTTGGCCGCGAAAACCACACCGACCATACCCGCCCACGTTGCACCCAGGGCAAAAGCGGTCAACTTGGTTTTGGTCCGATCAATGCCCATGGCCTGGCACGCGATCTCGTCTTCACGCAGGGCCAGCCAGGCCCGACCGATACGGGAATTCTGCAGGCGGTTGACCACGAAGATGGTAAAGACGGCCATACCTATCATTATGTAATAGATATACAGGGTTGCAGAATGCATAGTCAGGTCCACACCAAAGAATCCGGGCCGGGGAATATTGGCGATCCCGCTGGGCCCAAAGGAAAATGCATTCCAGTTCTCAAGGACAAGTCTGATGATTTCCCCAAAACCGAGGGTGACGATGGCCAGATAGTCACCACGCAGACGCAGGACAGGGAAACCGAGAACGATGCCGAACAGGGCCCCGAAGCAGGCCCCCAGGGGCAGTACGGCCCAAAAACCAAGACCGAAATGGTAGTTGAGCAATGCGTAGGAATAGGCCCCAACCGCATAAAAGGCCACGTACCCGAGGTCCAGGAGTCCGGCCAGACCGACGACGATGTTCAGACCAAGCCCGAGAACGACGTAGATGAGGGCCGAAATCATGATGTTGGTCTGGTAGGTATCCACGATAAAGGGAAAGACCACTCCAAGAACAAACAGGGCGCACATGGCCGGGCGGAAGATCTTCGGATCGGTGAGAATACGCCGGGTCCAGGTTTCCTTGCCCTGCCCATCGGCAGCGGAAGCCTCACCGGACTCTTTGCGGGCCATCATGAACCGCCAGGCAAACGAGAGGACAAATCCCCCGATGCCGACATAGAGCAGATTGATCCAACGCCACTGGATGGTCTTCTCAATCGTATCCACCCGAATGACCATGAGGGGAAAGGTCAGGAACATGAACCAAAGTGCTGCAAGCAGAGATTTTTTCAAACCGGACATACTTCTTCCTTCAGGATTTGACGGTGAGGCCGCATCAGACTTTCTGGGTTGTGGATCGCCCGAGAATACCGGCCGGTCTAAAGATCAGGATCAGTACCAAGAGACAGAAGGCGAACACGTCCTCGTAGTCACTGGAGATATACCCGGTAGCGAAACTTTCCGTCCACCCGAGCACCAGACTGCCCAAAACGGCACCGGGAATGCTGCCGATCCCTCCGAGAACCGCTGCGGTGAACGCCTTGATCCCGGCGATGAACCCTATGTAGAAGTTGATCTGACCGATATGTGTGGCAATGAGGACACCGCCGGTAGCGGCGAGCCCCGAGCCGATAATAAAGGTCATGGAGATGACCCGGTCCACGTTCACGCCCGTAAGCATAGCCATTTTCTTGTTCTGGGCCGTGGCACGCATCGCCTTGCCGATCTTGGTGAATTTGATCAAGAAGGTCAGACCGATCATGACCACGATGGTTGTCAGGATGATTACCAGATCCGAGGATCCCAGATACCAGATATAGGGTTCCATAAAGGCGAATTCGGGTATCAGGCTCGGGAAGGGCAAAAAGTCGGAAGTCTGGGCCAAAAGGACATAGTTCTGTAGGAAAATGGACATCCCGATGGCACTGATCAGGGGAGCCAACCGGGTTGCACCGCGGAGTGGCTTATAGGCGATCTTCTCGATGGTGAACCCATAGGCCGCCGCATAAAAGGCAGCAACGAGAACGGCCAAGACAAGGAGTGACGGTCCGCTGAATCCGGCCATGGCAAGGACACCGGCCACAATGAGCCCGGTAAAGGCGCCAATCATATATATTTCGCCATGGGCGAAATTGATCAGCTCTATAATGCCGTAGACCATGGTATAGCCCAGAGCTATCAGGGCGTAGATGCTCCCCCTGGTAAGCCCACCGAAAAAGAGTGCCCAAAAATAGTCCATAAGTACCGGTCGTGTTGTCTTGGGGAGTCGTATACGGAAAAAACATCTCTTCCGTGTGCGATCTCTGTGGTATGAATGCCAAAATACGGGACGAACCCGGTTCGTCCCGTATTGGTTTGCACCTACGAATGTTCAGATGTTACTTGGTCACCTCGACAAACGTGCCGTCTTTGACCTGGTACACTGAAAAGCCGACCCCTTCCGCGTCCCCGCGCTGGTCGAACTTGATCCTTCCAATAGGGGTCTCGACATATGAGGTCTGCAGGGCCTTCTTGATGGCCCCGTAGTCCGTGGAGCCGGCCGTTTCGATGGCGTTCAGCAATGCCACGCATGCGGCATAGGCCTGGGGAAAAAAGGCTCCAGGATCCGACCCGAACTCGGCCTTATGCTCGTCGACGGCCTCCTTGTACAAGGGATTGTTGGAGACGTCCTTGTTACCCGTGGCATAGACACCCTCGGCATATTTGCCGGCCACCTTGATGAAGGTCTCGTCCTTGACCCCGTCCTCGGAAAGAAAGGGGCTCTTGATCCGCTTTTTACGCATAGTGGAGACGATCTTGGAAGCCTCTGGATGGTACCCGCCAAAAACAACGGCGTCGGGACGGGAGCGTCTCATTTTCTGGACAACGGCGGAATAGTCGACCGCACCGGGGGTGACCCCCTCGAAAAGGACCACCTCGGCCCTGCCGCTCTCCTCGATAAACTGTTTGACAAAGGTGGCGAACCCCTTGCCGTAGTCGCCCTTGTCATGGATGATGGCGATCTTCTTGGCACCGAGAACGTTCAGGACATAGTCGGTTTCCACGCGGGCCTGGTTGTCGTCCGAGGCTATGGTTCTAAAAAAATTGGGATAGTCGCCACTCTGGGTCAGGGGCGGATTTGTTGCGGAAGGCGACATGGCAACGATCTTGGCATCGTTGTAGATACCCAGTGCGGCCTTGGTCGCCCCACTGCAGATATGTCCCATAACGACATCGACGCCGTCGGTAATCAGCTTGGTCGCGGCATTGGTGGCGAACTCGGGCTTGCACTGGTCGTCCTGGGCGATGACCACGACCTTCTTGCCGAGCACCCCACCCTTGGCGT
The DNA here is from genome assembly GCF_054921335.1 of Desulfoplanes sp. Lineage (NCBI taxonomy): Bacteria > Pseudomonadati > Thermodesulfobacteriota > Desulfovibrionia > Desulfovibrionales > Desulfoplanaceae > Desulfoplanes > Desulfoplanes sp. Next base: position 43,659 of record NZ_JBUDSQ010000007.1, read on the forward strand.
TGTACTTCTTGGCCACCAGTTTGGCGGCATTGAGACTTGGCAGGCCATAGGAAGCCAGGTCGCCACTATGGGCACCCGCCACACCAAGTCTGATGACCTCCTCCTGGGCAAACCCTATCTGCCCGGCACCGAGAACGAATAATGCCGAGCACAGCAACATCGTAGCCAATCGTTTCATTTCTTCTCCCTCCTACACATCTCTGAATATAGGTCCAGGTAATGGATCCACGAATCCTTCTCGCAGATCGGCCTTGTTTTGTCCTACCTCCTGATTGCACTCTTACGGTGATGCTCCTACCCTGAAATATACAAAAACGTCAAACTTTAGATACACTTTCCATGGATAAAAAGATATACGTGCATAGATCAAGATCGAGGAAGAACAAACATCGTTCTTTTATGCACAAGCTCCGGACAATCTGTCCGTCCCCCCATTCAGGATGTCTTTGCGCTCCCGGACTTTGGACCGCCCCCTGACTGCCGAGGCGTCTTGCTTTTGGTCGTCCCGCCTGCCTGTTTTGGTTTTCTTGCCACAATGGACTTGAGCTTTTCGCCCGCGGCCAGGGGTTCGTCGGCATCCGCCAGGAAAACCATCTCGCCCTGTGGGGAAAACCAGTGCCAGCCCTCCGGCTTTTTGAGCAAACGGGCTCCCCGGCGATCAAGATAGTCAATGACCTTGGCTTCTTCGCGTCCCTGCTGGAGGGCATCGAGCATGTCCAGGTTCTGGAAAATCTGGGCCGCGTTTTTGTAAACCTCGAAGGCACCGCACGGAATGTCCATCAGGGCTATATCCGAACGCTTTTTTTTGCCGGTGAGTACCTTTTCGATCTCCTGGAGATCCTTTTTCAGCTCTTTTATTTCGGCAAGGGCCAGGTGCCTGGCTTCGTGGTTCTTGGCCTCAATGGACTTTGCCAGACGTTCATGGATCCTGCTTTTCATGGCTGCCTCCCTCTTTGCAAAAAACCCGACCCTCCCCTAAAAAACGGGACGGTCGGGCAGATTGTACAACGGCTCAACGCATATGGGCTGTTCCCTTAGGATTAGAGTATTTGCCGCAAAAAATCCTTGGCGCGGTCGTTTTCAGGGGCCGAGAAAAAATGCTCCGGGGTCCCCTCCTCCACGATACTGCCCTCGTCCATAAAAATAACCCTGTCGGCCACCTCACGGGCGAATCCCATCTCGTGGGTGACCACGACCATGGTCATTCCGGACTTGGCCAAGGCCTTCATCACGTCCAGAACCTCCCCGACCATCTCAGGGTCAAGGGCTGACGTGGGTTCATCAAAAAGCATGACCTTGGGGTCCATGCACAGGGAACGGGCGATGGCCACTCGCTGCTGCTGTCCTCCTGACAATTGGTCCGGCTTGGTATCGGATTTCTCCGCGATACCGACCTTTTCCAGGAGTTCCATGGCCTTTTCCTCGGCCCGATTGCGGCTCCGCTTGCGTACCGTGATCTGGGCCATGGTCAGATTGTCCAGAACGGTCCTGTGCGGAAAAAGATTAAAGGATTGGAAGACCATACCTACCTCGGCCCGGATCTGATTGATATTGCACCTATTGTCCAGGATATCCACTCCATCGACAAGGATACTCCCTGACTGAGGATACTCGAGGCGGTTGAGGCAGCGCAAAAAGGTGCTCTTGCCCGAGCCCGAGGGGCCTATGACCACAACGACCTCCCCCTCGTGGATGTGTGCGCCCACATCCCGCAAAGCGTGGATCTCCTGGGGAATGTAGAAATACTTGTTCAAGTCCTTGATATGGATCATATCTTACACCGCCTTACGCTCGAGATATTGGACAAACATGGACAGAGTGAAGGTCAAGATGAGATACAAGATCGCACACACGATCCACAGCTCAAAGGGCTGGAGCGACGTGGAGACCGTCTCTCTGGTCGCCTTGGTCAACTCCCTGATGGCAATGACCCCCAAGAGGGAGGAATCCTTGATCAAACTGATGAACTGACCGGCCAGGGGTGGAAGGATCCTCTTGAAGGCCTGGGGCAGGATAACCTTGCGCATGGCCTGGACATAGTCCATCCCCAACGAACGGGCGGCCTCCATCTGGCCATGGTGGACCGATTGTATGCCGGCCCGGACGATTTCTGCGATATAGGCGCCGGCAAAAAGTGCCAGAGAGAGGACCCCGAACCAGAGGGAAGGGATCTGGGGAATCCCGTGCTGAGCGAGCAGGGTGTTTATCAGGGTCCCCATGACAAAATACCAAAGAAAGATCTGGACCAGGAGCGGAGACCCACGGATCAATTCAATGTAGGTGATGGCCGACCAACGCAGGGCGGGGTTTTCCGAGATCCGGGCAAGGCCGGTCAACAACCCGACAACAATACCCAAAATGATGGCGAGAAAACTGACCTTCAGGGTCATCCACAGCCCCGTAAGCAAGATACCGGGACTCCCCTTCTGGTACGTTCCGAGTACATCCCCTATGGCCACGAAGTCCCCCTCGTACATCAGGGATTCCCCCCCCGGAAGACTGTAGGCCTGGAAACCATCGGTGCCCTGGACGTCAATGGTCAGGTCGTTGCCCTTTTGGGTGATCGAGGAAACTTCTCCCTCGATTCCAGAACGGACATCGATCGTTTCGGTAAAATAAAAATACTGCGGCACCCTGTACCAGCGCCACGTGTAGTCCACGGATTCCGAGGCAAGATACAAAAGCCAGCATCCTGCCACGAGTAGAACGAGAAAAACGCCCGTCCAGCCATAACGGTACGCCCGACCATGGGGACGATCGAGTCCGGAAAATGCCGTCATTGATACCACCTGATCATCATGGGGATTGTGTTTTCACTCTCAAACAGATGCAGGGATGGGGCACGAACGCCCCATCCCCGGATCCATGGTACGCCCAACGGAGAGAAACCACTCCGGGGTTACTGGACCTGTTTATACCACGCCTTGCTTTCAAACCATCTTTTGAAAATCCGGTCATAGGTCCCATCGTTTCTGACCTGGCGCATAAAATTGTTCAGCCAGTTCAAAAAATCGGGATCACCGCGTTTGATGCCAAAGGCGAGAGGCTCGTAGGTGAAACGCTCCTCAAGCATGACGATATTGTTAGAACCCTGCTTGTGCATGATCTGCTTAAGAACCGGATAATCATAGACATAGGCGTCGGCATTGCCGTTCATGACCTCGAGAGCGGCATCGGCCTCTTTCTCGAAACTTTTGTACTCGGCCTTGGGGAGTAGTCGTTTGACCGCCATCTCACCGGTGGTCCCGAGTTTGGACACTACCTTGTACTTGGGATCATTGAATTGCCTGTACGAAGTGATCGTACCGGCATATTTGCTATTCATGAGCACGGCCTGGCCGGCGTAAAAATAGGGATCGGCAAAATTGATCTGGAGATTCCGCTCCTGGGTGGCGGTCATCCCGCTGATGATAATATCGAATTTATTGGTCAGCAGCGCGGGGATGATCCCGTCGAAATCGGTGTTCACGGGGACGAACTTGACCTTCATGGCCTTGGCCATGGCCTTGGCGAGATCTATGTCAAAACCGATGAACCGGCCCTTTTTGGACGTCATTTCAAATGGGATGTATCCCGAATCAAAACCCACCCGTAGCTGTCCACTCTTCTGGATCGCATCCAGGGCCGAAGTCTGGGCCAAGGCGGACACGGGGACGACAAACAAGCAAACACCGAGTACAAGCCATGAAATTCTTTTCCACATTACGATCTTCCTCCATTGATTGAGGGAACAGTTATGTTTATGACCATTGACCGCGGACACCCGCGTACAACTATTGCCATCAGCTTATGTGGCACGGTGCCACCGGGTGGTCACCGTGCCAAAGAGTACCCCTCAGGTCTCAATACTTTCCTTCGGTAAGCACTTCCTTGACGATCATCTTTTTCTTACACCGGGGACACCGGGGCATCTCCTCCTCCGGAAGATAGACGATCTGGGAGTGTTTACAAATGGGACAAACGACCTCAACAGCCTCTCTTCTGTATCTATTTTTGAAAATTTCCATATTTTCCTCACTAAAAAAAAGGGTTTTTTATACTCAGTCAGGGCAAAAGACAAGGAGGAAAGAATGAACGGGGCCGCACCAAAGACGGGGCCGCCGCCCCGCCGAGCCCCCAGTTTTGCAGACTTGCAACCGATTGTTAATCGGTCTACGAAAAAGGCACATTATCCAAGAACGTTGAATAAATCCCCATGAGCATCGAATCCGAATCCAAATTCCTGATCAACGATCTTCCCGGACTGACCGGACGCCTGAACGGCCTGGGGTGTCACGTTGCGCCGTGGTATTTCGAACGGAACAGGGTCCTTGATACTGCCCAAGCCACCCTACGCAACGCTGGCATACTGCTCAGGGTCAGGCAGGCCAACACGGCCAAACTGACACTGAAACGTCCTCTGGCCGATCTGGTCCACACCGAAGGGATCAAACAGCTCGAAGAACTTGAATGCCGGATCAGCGACGCTGCGGTCATCGTACAGATTCTGGACGGCCTGGGATTCTGCCAGACCCTTGCCTATGAAAAATTCCGTTCCAAATGGTTGGTCAAGGGCTGCAAGGTCTGTCTGGACATCCTCTGTTTCGGGACATTCGCCGAGATAGAAGGGCCGCCGGAAGATATCCGCCGGGTTGCATCCCTCCTTGGTTTGGATCCTTGTCTGGCCGTTGGTGCCAGCTACCACCAGCTTTACCAGGACCACCTCAAACAGCGGGGATGCGCACCCAGGCACTCCTTCTGTTTTTCGCCCCAAGAACGGACCCTCCACATGCGCCGGCTCGGCATCGAGGCACAATGATTCCCCAACGTTGCACACCGAGAAAAAAACCGCTGTTTGTTTGGACTCTTGGACCGGTCTGTTGGGCAGCATTGGCCCTCGTCATCCTCCTATCCGCCCCACCGATTTACGCATGGGAAACGATCCTTCCCGGAATCGAGGAGCAGACGTTCGCCCTCCCCCCATCCATTCCGGAAGACGGGTCGGTTTCTTTTATACGGATCGATCCTGAATATTTCAGCTTCAGGTTGATCACCCAGGGCACATCGCACCAAAAAATCGCCACACTGAAAAAGTGGTGTGAGGAAAAGGGGTTGGTCCTGGCGATCAACGCAAGCATGTACCGGGAAGACCGCCGACAGAGTACCGGCTACATGAAAACCCGTGGGCTGGTGAACAACGGGTACATCAATCCACGCTTCGGTGCCTTTTTGGTCTTCGATCCCAAAGACCCGGCCCTGCCCACGATCCAGATTGTCGACCGCGCCCTGCAGGATTGGCGGGTCCTGATCCGCAAATACGACACGGTCGTGCAAAATTTCCGTCTGGTCAGCGCCGAACAAAAAAATCTCTGGCCGGAGAATGACAAAGTACACAGCATAGCGGCCGTGGGTATGGACATGGATGGCAAGGTGCTTTTCATGCATTGCCAAACGCCTATCTCCGTACACACGTTCAACGAGGCCATACTCGACTTGCCCGTCGGCCTGTTCAACGCTATGTATGTTGAAGGCGGCCCGGAGGCGGCCATGCACCTCAACCTCTCAGGGGCACAACGTTCTTGGATGGGACAATACCAAAACCCCCTCATAGGAACCATCAACCAGAGGCTATGGCCCATTCCCAACGTCATCGGGATCGTGCCCGATCCGCTGAAAGCCCCCCCTACGACAAACAATACAGGAGATCCACCATGCAGATAGATATGATCGAGCCGAACCAGCCCCTTCCTGTGGACCGGGGATATGTTCTCTCCATGGTCATCCGTTCGTTCAAGGGACGGCGCGATGTGGAGGTCCACCTTTATCGCTCGGCATGGTCCGATGATGAAATGGATACGTATGACTGGAAAAATCTTCTAGGTGGATCCATAGAACGCAAAGACGGTGGGGCGATCGATCCACAGGGGAGCAAAAAGGTTCTTCTTGAGGCCTTTACCGAGAAAGAACGGGATCAGGTCATCACCTATCTTTCCGAACGGTACGAATCCAGATTGACAAAAATCACTGCGGCCCCACTCGGATTCCCCATTCCACAAGGGCTGGCCCCCCTTTCCTCCTTCGCCCAGGGCAAGACCATCGGCACCATACAATTGGACAAGATTCCCAATTATCCCCTCCCCTTTCCCATCAGGGGGTTGTACGATTTGAGCCGCCACAAACCCCTGGTCGAGGAAAAAACGGACGATCGATAATCACGGACCGTCTTTCGTCATACAAAAAGCCCGTGTTCTTTGTGGTGGTCCACAAGGAACACGGGCTTTCCTCTTTTGCTTGTATTGATACACAGGTATCAGCTTCCACCGCCATTCCGGCGAGGGCCGGGGTCTTGGGCGGCACGAGAGCGGCAACAGGGTCAGGCCATAGCCAACGTCTTTGAGATCCCGGATCTCGTCCGGGATGACGTGTGCATCCCCTTCCCGTCCACCTGTCATCCATGCGGTCTCTTTTGGTCAATATGCCGAATGATCCGTTCGAGAACCCCTTCGGGACCAAGAACCCCCGTATCTATGATCACCGCGTCATCCGCAGGTCTAAGGGGGGCTATGGCCCGGTTTCTATCCTGCTCGTCCCGGATGCGCATTCGCCGGGTCAATTCCTCAAGATCCTCGGTCATTCCCGCATCCTGAAGCTGGAGCCACCGCCGTTTGGCCCTAACCTCGGGAGAAGCGTCCAGAAAAAACTTGAACCGGGCGCTCGGGAAAACCACCGTGCCCATGTCCCGGCCTTCGGCCACCAAAGAGACGCTCTGGCCCAGGAATCGCTGTACCTCGGTCAGACGGTTGCGGACCAGAGGCAGTTGGGCCACATGGGAGGCCCACAGTCCCACGGCTTCCGTCCGGATCTCCCGGCCGACCCTATTGTCATTGACAAAGAGGGTGGTCGCCGCGCCCGCACCCTCGATGGAAAAACGCATCCCGGCCAACCCTTGGGCCAATGTTTCATCCGCCCAGTCCCACGATCCATGGCCAAGGATCCAGGCTACGCTGCGGTACATGGCCCCAGTGTCCAGATAGGCGACACCGAGTTGCTCGGCCACACCACGTGCCTGGGTGGTCTTGCCCACACCGGCCGGTCCGTCGAGGGTGACCACGAACACCTGGCCCGGTGTTTCAATGTCCATGGATGACCTCCTCGAGAGCCTGAAGAAAAATCCGATTCTCTTCGGCATTGCCCACAGAAACCCGGAAACAATCATCCAGGCCATAACTCCCAAGGGGCCGAACAATGATCCCCTGTTTGAGCAGTGCGTCGCATAATACGCTCGGGTCCATGGGCGGTTTGACAAGAAGAAAATTGGCCTGTGAGGGGTACACCGTACATCCGCATGTTTCCATCCCCTTGGTCAGCTCGGCCTTGCCCTTACAAACGGTAGACCGGGTCGCATCGATGAACGGCCGGTCCCCCACTGCGGCTATTCCCGCCTTTTCGGCCAGGATATTCACGCTAAAGGGGGGGCGGGTACGCATGAGATAATCCGCCACGTCCCTGGGCAGGACCCCATAACCGAGGCGGAGTCCGGCGAGACCGAACAGCTTGGAAAAGGTCCGCAAAAGAATGATCTTTCCACCCGGATCGAATGACGGGAGCATGGAGTAGGTTGACAGGGGATCCGCAAAATCGATGTACGCCTCATCAACCACCAAGAGACTGTCTTTCGGCATGCGTTTGGCAAAATCCAGGATCTCCGGTGCCGGGACCGCGTATCCGGAAGGATTGTCCGGATTGGTCACAAAGACGAGTCTTGTCTTCTCGTCCATGATCCTGAGCATCCCATCCCAGGGGAAGGAAAAATCGTGGTGCAGGGGGACCTGCCTGAATCCGGCCCCACATAGTTTCGATTGCACCTTGTACATGCTGAAACAGGGATCAAAGGCGACGACATTGTCCTTTCCGGGACGCACCACGACGCGGATAAGCAGATCGATGATCTCGTCGGAACCGTTCCCGCAGACGATGCATCCAACAGGGACCCCCAAATACTCCGCAAGGGCCGCACGGAGGACCGGGTTACCGGCCTGCGCGTATCTGAAAACCAGATCGGCATGTTTACTGATGACCTCCTGAACAACCGGGGATACCCCCAACGGGTTCTCGTTACTGGCCATTTTGATGACCGAGGTCAATTTGTAGAGTTTCTTGATTTCTTCAATGGACCGGCCTGCCACATAGGGTTCAAAATCCCTGATATCGGAACGGATGACGTTTTTACTCATTTTTCGTTGGTTCCTCGTTTGACATTGGTTTGGTGCAGGACATCCCCCGTGGACGTCTTCCCTCCGCATGCTGCTGCACGATGGAAAAATGCGTCAAAAGCAAAGTATGTTCCAGACGCAGAACAAGGAAACCCATATCCGGAATGACGGATATGGGTGGACACGGGAGACAGATACGCTTGCCGGCTAGCTCAATCCGGCGAGTTTCCGCTCGAATGTTTGGTCGCTCTTGACGATACGCAGAAAAATCCCCCGGGGTACGAGATCCGATTCCACCCCGTAAAGATTGTGCCAGACGGGAATGACCTCGACACTCCCCCATTGTTCTCCCTTGACAAGTACATCCACCTGCAGGGTTTCCCCCATGATGTAGGACTTGGGTCCGGGGAGCAAAAAGCCCTTTTGGCCCAGAAAATCCTCTTTCCAGATGGAGGAAAAATCTTTGAGTGCGTTACATTTGAGTTGCATGGATCAATGCTCGGTCTGCAGTGTATAGAAATCCCCCCGCACATGGTCCTTCTAAGGGGAGCGGATGCCGCGTCCTTTGATCATCGCCGTCATTTGAGAATTTTGGGACGGATAAAAATCAACAACTCTTCCTTTTGGGTCTGGTTACTCCGGTTCTTGAACAACCAGCCCATGCCCGGAATGGACGCCAAGCCGGGTATACGGTCCTCGGCCTTGCTCTCGGTGGATTTTTGTACCCCACCGATAACGATGGTCTCGTTGTCGCTGACGATCATCTTGGTCTTGGTGGAACGGGTTGAAATATCCGTATTTGCCCCACTCCCGACAGGAGCGTCGTCACTGATGTCCAGATCAAGGATGAGCTTATCGTCCGGGGTTATCTGGGGCTGGACGGACAGAGAAAGAATAGCGTCCTTGTACTCCGTGGTCGTTCCGCCGCTTTCGGATTCCGCCTGGGTGGCTATTTTTGTCCCCTGCTTGATTTCGGCCCGGTTGTTGTTCAGGGTGACCACTCTGGGGGAAGAAATGGTCTTGGCATCATTCTTGAGTTCTCCCAGCCTGAGTTTGGCGTCCAGGGTGAACAGATCCAGACCGGCCATTTTGGCAAATTCCACACCGGCATCCATTCCCCCGACACTCGCGGGCAAGGCAACCCCGCTCACATTGAAGGAACGGCTGTACCTGGAAGTCGGATCGTTGTGGTTGTAGGCTCCCGACCAGTTGATACCCAGGCTGCGCTGGAAATTATCCGTGGCATAGACGATCCTGGCCTCGATAAGGACCTGCCGTTCCGGCCGGTCCAACTTTTCAATCACCGCTCCGATCTTGTCCAACTGGGAACCTGCATCGCGGATGATGAGCATATTCGTCCTGGCGTCCTGGGATATCTTGCCCCGGGAAGAAAGAAATTCACGGATTTTTGGCTCTATCTCCGCGGCCGTGCTGTAGTTGATCTGCAAGTACCTCGTCTGTAGGGGTTCAAGATTCGTCAAACTCTCCCGGGCCTGCAGGGCCGCTTCCCTGGCGCGGCGCAACTGATTCCGTTCGTCCTCCAATTGTTTGGTCGTGGCTATACGCATGATATTGCCCTTGACGACCATCCCGAGCCCCTTCTGGAGCAGGACGAGATCCAGGGCCTGGTCCCAAGGAATATCCTGGAGTTTCAAGGAGATCGTTCCCTTGACGTTATCATCGATAATCAAATTGTGCCCACTGACCTGGGCAATGAGCCGGAGCACGAGTTCCACATCGGCGTCCTGAAGATTGATGGAGATCTTCTGCCCTGAATATTCCTTTTTCATGCCTGGAAACAGCGTATTCATCTCCAGCAAGCCGGATTCTTCCTCGGCCATTTCCTTTTTTTGCGTGGGAGCGGCTTCGGGCCGGGCGGCCAATTTTAGCTCCTCATCCCTTTTTGTACGGTCTATTTCCCGGGTCAAGAACTGCAGGGCCATCCGGTTCTTGCCGGTATCCAATTGGAAGGGCACCCGTTCGGCGGTGAGCATTGTCATCATGACCCCATCGTCCACATTACGGAACAGAACCGAATCAATGACCGTGGAAAACTTCCCGAGGCGGTAAAGTCGAGCCAAACGAGCGGGGAGTTTCCCGTTGGCAAGAAAAAAGACCATGCTACCGGGTTTCCCATCTTGGGGGACAAAACGTACCCCGGGAGCAACATCCAGAGTGATGAACAGATTGCCCGCCCTGTTCCTGGCAAAATCGATCCCTTGGATATTCCCGTCCGTCAGGGCCTGAACAGCAGGGGCGGTCTGGATCTTCCTGGGGACCAGCGTGACCAGCAGCGATTCTGGCGAGGGACGGGAAATGAGAAATTGGACCCGCTTGTCGAGCTCCATATCCACCCGGTCTATGTTTCCCGTTTGGTCCCTGTGTCCGTCCCATTCTCGAACAACCCCCAGTTGTCCATCCGGGTCCAAGAGTTGGGGCACGGGAGGGGAAAAAGAAAGAGAAAACAGGGTACCATCCAATGAAGGGACGGCCTCCGTACCAGAGGAAACGGGGATGCGGATATAGGTCTTACCACCATCGGTCCATGCATCGGCCCGGACCGGGGGCACTGCCGGTACCCCGGGATCAGTCTGTTCGGGAGGTGTTTGTTGGGGACGAACATTCCTGGAGACCCCATGCTTGTTCTGCACACTGCCACAGCCCATCATCGCCGCGCCAACAGCGAAAAGCAGAACATAGAGGGAAACTATCCAGCCCTTCCGCCGTTTATCAATCATTGCGATCCCCTTTTTGAGTATGGAGCTTAATGAGTACATCCCTGGTCTTTTTTCTGCCAAGGATATCCACCCCGCGTTCCTTGACGATAATCGCTTCCGGGGTAATCTCGTCGACAATCCCGTTATGCCTGCCGATCCGCATGCCCTTGTGGAGAACAAACCCCTTGCCGTCAGGAAGTTGGACCATGGCCAGTGTCTCCTTGGTTCCCTCGGGATACCACAGTATGCCAATAGCCTTGAGCTGGGTGACCTCGATCTTTTGCAAGGGGGTCAGTGGTTGACCGGGCTCCCGCTTTTCCGGCTTGAGGGTGATTGGTTCTTCCTTGCGGATGAACGGGACAAAGGGGTCGGATGTGCTGCTGGGATCGTAGCGGTACGATGGGGGAAGCATCCAGTCCGGCTTGGATGCCGATTGGTCATCGCCGGATCCCGGATCCTGTCCGGTAGACGCGGCATATCCAGTCACCGGCAATCCATACGTGAGGAATAACATGGCCATTATCGAACATACCATACTTCCCAGATATCTGGTCTTGGTCATGACTTCCCTATGCCCCTGTAGAATGTCCTTGCAAAGCACGGCATGTATATATTCCAGCCCAACCCGTCCGTCACTTTTTGCCTTTTTTTCCCTTTGTGGCTTCCTTTGCCCGCATCTCCTTCTGTGTCAACGCCCTGAACACCACCAGCCGGCTATCCGCGGAGAGAAGGGCCGAGCTACTCCCGACCTGTTTACCCGTGGGTTGTAGACGGAGTGATTGTAACTGGACAAGTCTATCCAGGCGGGAAAGCTTGTCGAAAAAACGCATCAGATCATGGAAGGTCCCTTGGATGCGCAACCCCACGCTGCGTGAGGCATAAAGATCACCAACGGTTTCCTTTCCTGGCGTGAAGGCCATGAACCCAACCCCGATCTCCTGGGCGAGCATCTCAAAAGAGGCCAGCAAACGCTCGAGGGCCTGGGCATCCTTGGGAAGCAGGGTCTGGGCAAAAAGGAATTCGGTCTTCTTGGCCCCGACCTCCTTCCGGAGTTTTGGCAATTGTAGAGAAATAGCCCTGTACTTATCGATCTGGGTATTTATCTTACCGATATCCTTATGGAGTTTGACAACGGTCTCGAGTTGGGGACTGAGAAAAAAATACCAATAGCCGCCCCCCAAAAGAATGACCAGTCCTGCCAGGATGAGTATCTTTTGCAGGACCGTCAATTGCTCGAGCTTTTGGGTCAACGCGGATCTATTCATCGTTCCCCTCCCCAGATCCGGGAGACCGACCCGATACGGCACACTGGAATTCTATAAGACCGAGACCCTGGACCGTACGCAGCTTGGTCCGGCGTGTAGTTACCCGGGCGATGAAGGGCGATTGGCGGAGCCCGTCGGCATAGGAGGCAAAAGCCTGGTTATCCAAAGCCACTCCCTTCATTTCCATTTTCCCCTGCCCATTGAGACTGAAGGCCTCGAGCCATATCTTCTCTTTGGGCATACGCGAAACGATCTCGTCCACATACCTGACCGGCAACCCCTGATGGATCCGGATCACCCGTATGGCGGAGATCTTTACCTCCAGCTCCTTTAACTCCTTCTTGAGCGTATTGACCCTGCCCGCCTGTACGAGGAGTCTGCTTTTTACGGACTGACGCTGTTTCTTGGTCGCCTGCAGGGAATCGACATGGGAATGTATGAAATAATACCCAATGCCCATGCCCACAAGAAGACAGACGAGAAACGTCCCTGACCAGAAAAGCTCCAGGTGGATCCTGGAAATTTTAGCCCGCCGCTTCTGGGGCAGAAGGTTGATAGTGATCATGCCCCACCCCGCAAAGCCAATCCGGTGGACACGACGAACTGGGGTCCGAGGGCCTCGGTATAGCGGCTATCGAACTGGTTGGTATCCACCTCGATCTTGCGCCAGGGGTTGAGATAGCTGACTGTGATACCCAGCCCCTCTCCAAGCAATTCCGGCACTCCCGGCAACAGGCTTGCTCCGCCCGAGACAAAAAGCTGTTTGGGTATACTCGAAATAGAGGTGGATGTCTGGTAGAAGTGTTCCATCCGTTTGATTTCCCTACACCAATTACGGCATGCCTCCTGGATGGATGATTGGATATCCGTACTTTGGTCGGGAGGAAGGCTCGTCGCCCCCTTGAACTTGACCGCTTCGGCCTCGCTCATGGGGATGTCGAGGTACCGAGCAATGACCCGGGTAATCTGCTGTCCTCCAAAATCTATTTCCCGAAAATAAAAGGGATGTCCCGGCTCATACACACCGAGAATACTCTGGGCTCCTCCTATGTCTAACAAATAGGTGGGTTCGGAGTATTCGGGGTAATTGAATCCGAAACAATTGCTCAGAGCAAAGGCATCGACATCGACCACAGCCAGGGAAAGCCCCCCTTCTCCAATGGCCGCCTCAAGATCGTTGACCACCTTCTTCTTGGTGGCCACAACCATGACCTCTGCCCTTTTCGCCTTTTTTTCACCCGATGTAACGGCCTGAAAATCGAGATAAAGATCATTCAGGTCAAAAGGGATCTGCTCTTTGGCCTCTTTTTCAACGGCCCCGCGCATATCCTTGACCAGGGGGAGTTGGAGATATTTGACAATAACCTCATGTCCCCGCAGGGAAGAAACAACGACCCGATCCCTGACGGCCGCGGAAGAATGCAATGTTTTGACCGCGGCCCCCAACCCCTTGGCATCCCCCCGGCTATGGGCCGGGAGGGTCATATGCCCTATACGCTCCAGCGCGAACCCTTGCTTGTTCTTACGGAGACAGACCATCTTGACCCAGGAAGTACCCAGATCAAGGCCACAAGACGTGGTCTTTTTTTGCAGGAAAGGGATCAAGACCGTTCCATCCGGTTGTTACATTTGCATAAACGGATCCCGGGCATGTTTGATACACCCGGGATCCCTGGCTTTGGCCATCGGACCGATACGCAACGGATTGGCATCAACACATACTCTGGTGCGGCCAAGCCGGCAGTTTTACGTTTTACGTTCAATCGGTTGTAGAATTTTCTTGTTTTTTTATGGCAGACTTTCACGGGTAAGGTACGGATCTCATCCAATCCACCATATTTGTATGACATCTCTCTACTAGGCTGAAGGCCTGATTGTCAAAACCGGGACCGAAGAGGTTTGAACGACCTTTTCGGCAACCGACCCAAAAAGAATCCTGTCGATGCCCTTGCGCCCATGGGTGCCCATGACGATCATATCAACCTGGTTTTCCTTGGTATAATCCAGGATTTCCTCAGCGGCGTATCCCGTGACAACGGCACCCTCTGCCCGGCAGTCGAAAAAGCGCTCCTCCAGGAAGGCGTCCATGGTTTTTTCCGCTCCGGAAACGATCTCGCCGACAAAACTCTCAATGGACGTCGGTGGCACATGGAAACCAACGTATTGGGTTAATGATGGCGCCACATAAAGGACCTTGACCATGGCCCCGAGGGATTTGGCCAGTGTCTGGGAATAATCGGCCACTTCGGCGCTGTGTTCGGAAAAATCGACCGCACAAAGGATTGTTTTGATCTGAGCCATACTACCTCCTTGTTTGTAGAAAAGCAGAACCGGATCTAGAGGAATGCTGGATGAAAAGCATACAGGTTTCAACCGATTACCCATTTTTATTCACGCGTAGCCTAAAAAACATCTCCAAACAAGCAAAATTTACCAGAGATGGCCTTGCCATGGACAACCTTACGTACCTGATTATACAATGGGGTAAAGTGGAAGAAACACCACCATCCATGCACCACCAAATAATTTAACATCTTATTTCCAAGGAGTTACCCATGCCTCTCTTTGAATTTTCCTGCAACGCATGTGGTGAGACATTTGAGGAAATCACCTCTCCGGCCTCCCCCAAAACCATCATCTGCCCAAAATGCGGTTCAAAGGATGTCAAAAAAATGGTCTCCGCCACGGTCATTGCCCGCAAGGGAACATCCTTGTCTCCGGCACGTTCCTGCGGCGGCTCGGGCGGTTTTTCCTGAGCAGGATAGACCACGCCCCCGTGCGGGGCGGACCAATGACTATTATTCACAAAAAAAGGACGCCTGCACCCCACGCACGCGTCCTTTTTCAGTCCGGTCAATCGACCGTGTCACATTCCTAGCCACCTGGCCACGGCCACAAGCCCCATCCCGGTGAAGATGGCCCCGAAGAAACTTTTGGTCTTCCAGGCCACCAGAAATGTGGGCAGAGCGACCCATAAAAAAATATTGTCCTTACCGAAATCAAGGCTGCCTTCCTCCAAAAACAAGCCGGGCACGAGCAGAGCCGAGAGCACGGCCGTGGGGATGAAACCGAGCCAGCGGATGAGTGCCAAAGGCATGTTTCTCGATGCCAGGACCACCACGGGAAACATCCTCGGGATATAGGTCACGGCGAGCATCCCGCAAATGGTCATAAAGATCATTTTCTGATCCATCGTTCCACCCCCAATCCAAGAGTTGCGGCAACAACGGTCGCCAGGATGACATTGGATCGATCGAGCCCGCCCATGGCAAACCCCACGGACAGGATGCCCGCTACCAGGGCCACGAGTACATGCATACGCTCCTTGATCTGAGCCACGAGCAAGGCGATGAACATGGCGGGGAGAGCGTAATCGAGTCCGATGGGCTCCACGTCGGTAATGAGGGTACTGGCCACCATGCCCAGCCAGGTTCCCACAACCCAGGAAAGCTGAGCGATCACATTGATGCAAAGAGTCTCGCTCTTGAGCTGCTCACCCTGTGCGTACCGAGTGGAGTGCAGGGCAAAGGTCTCATCCGTGAGCTCAAAGGAGAACACGGCCAGCTCCCATTTTTTCCAGCTCTTGAGATAGGGAGACAAGGCCGCAGACATGAGCAGATGGCGCAGATTGACCACAAAGGTGGTCGTGATGACCGAAAGGGGCGGCATGCCTGCGGCCATGAGTCCCACGGCGATGAGCTGGGCCGATCCCGCAAAGACCATGATGGACATGAGCAGGGTGTTCAGCGGGGAGAGTCCCACCTTTTGGGCCAGAACCCCGTAGGCAAACCCCACGGGTATATATCCCATGACAATGGGTGCTGTCTGTTTGAACGCGCTGATCAAGATACGCATAATTTCTTCCCATTGGCATCCATGGTTTGTTCCACGATCCGTTCCTCCCTCTACCCCGGCACAACCACCGGGCGTATCCGCTTGTATCGACTACCTGTTGCTGACTGTTGATAAAGAAGTTACTCTGCTTGCAATACAGACACAGGTCACGAAAACACCAACCATAACAACATTCCCAGAGACACCGGTCCGTCCTTACAACTCAACCCCTAACGACATACATAACGGCGGGTGCAGCCGGGAAGGGACAGCAAGGGAAAACGGCCCCTACGGTTCGTTCGGGGTAAAAATCTGACAATCACATCCATCCACATCAACCAGGACTGACTCATGGCAACAAGCACCCTTAAAACCTGGATTCTAGCCATCCGTCCCAAGACCCTTCCCGCTGCAGGCGGACCGGTCATTGTGGGCACGGCCGCGGCCATTGCCGATGACGCATTTGCCCTGTTCCCGGCCCTGGCCGCTCTCATCGGCTGTCTTCTGCTCCAGATCGCGGTCAACCTTGCCAATGATTATTTCGATGGGATCAAGGGGATCGACGGCAAGGATCGTCTCGGCCCGGTCCGGGTCACCCAGAGCGGCCTCATCGGACCAGATGCCGTAAAAAAAGCCATGCTCCTGGTTCTCGCACTGGCCTGTCTGACGGCGCTGTATCTCATGAACGTGGGAGGCTGGCCCATCTTCTGGATAGCCGTGGCATCGGTCCTGGGGGCACTGACCTACAGCGGAGGCCCCTTTCCCATGGCCTCCCATGGGCTGGCGGATTTTTTTGTGTTCGTGTTCTTTGGTATTGTTGCCGTATGCGGCACCTATTACGTCCAGGCCCTGGACCTGACCTGGACGGTTTTTTTCCTGGCCTTTCCGGTGGGATTCGTGATCACGGCCATCCTGGTGGTCAACAACTACCGGGATATTGGAACGGATGCGGCCGTTGGAAAACGCTCCCTGGCCGTGATTCTCGGCCCGGAAAAAACCCGGTTGGAATTCAAGATTCTCATCGGTCTGACCTACGCCATGCCCATCCTTCTGGCCGCCGAAGAAAAGGTCACCCCGTGGGCAGCACTCATCCCCCTGCTCTCCCTGCCCCTGGCCTTCTCCTGTATCCGGCAGATAAATTCGCTGACCGGTACTCCCCTGAACCGAACACTGGCCCAAACCGCCAAGCTCTCCCTGGTCTTCAGTCTGCTTTTGTCCGCAGGGCTATCCTGCTGACTCGAGGGAAGCAACCACGTTCCAACAACGCACAAGAACAGCCCGTCTCATCGTTTTCACATCATGTAGCCACGGAGTAGACATGGAATGTCCCCGTCGTTCTGAAATGGCCCTGTACGGCGCTATGGCCAAAAAATATCCCGAGATTCTGCGCACGGGAAAATGGCATATCGACCCGGCAGCGTATCCGTCCGATTCCCTGACACGCATTGAGCCGCCGCTGGAATACGATGCCGACGCCAGGGCGGATCTAGTTGTCAAAAACGCCCTGCTTTCCAGTGGAGAGGAGACAAAACTCCAAGACATCGCCGTTTCGGGAAACACCATAACCCGGGTCGGCTCCGCAGAAATAATCGCGAAGGTCACGGACGACGACACCCTTGTCATCGATGCCTCAGGGGGGGCCGTGCTGCCGGGTTTTGTGGATTCACATCTGCATCTTGCCGTGGCCATGGAACGATTGCGGGCATGCGATGTGGAGGAAGTCCAGACGGCGGAGGGATTCAAACAAAAAATCCGCGCCTTTGCAAAAAACAATCCCGACCTTGCGGTGATCAACGTGTTCGGCCTGCACTATTTTGATGGACCCATCATCCCCGCTGAAAACTGTCGCCAGGTTCTGGACAAACTGGTCGATGACCGGCCTCTGCTCGTCCATGCCCATGACCTGCACACGGCCTGGGGTAACACCCGGGCCCTTGAGGAGGCCGGGGTCCTCCACCCCATGCCGCCCTACCCCCACCTGATCAAAGAACTGGGTCTCGAGGCGAAGATCGTCAAGGACGCGGACAATATACCCACAGGCGAATTCCACGAACCCGAGGTGTATCATTTTCTGGCCGGCCCGCTTCAGGCCCGGCATCCCCTGCCCGTGGACCAACAGCTCGCGGACCTCAAAGAGGTCTGCAACCGGCTGGCCGGCCTGGGCATAACCGGTGTCCATCGCATGGGTCTGGCCCAACCAACTGAGGATATAGCCTTTCTGCTCCTGCTACTGGAACTGGATCAGCGGGACGAACTCCCCATCCGCGTGAACACGTCCGTCTCGGCGGTGGCCGACGACACTATGCTAAGCGACGTGCTGCTGGCCTATGGGGCGCGTGCCATCCTCCAGCAGGCACGGAAAAAGGAGATCACCGCCGCGCAGATGCACGACAGGCTCGTCGTCCTGCTCCAGGATTCTTCCTCGGCCCGGCTCGATCACATTCTGCGGGCAACAGGCAAGGACGCGCTGGGCACACCCCATCCGCACTCGGAAACAATCGTCAGGGCCGCCCAACACATCCGAAAAATGAACCACTCCCTCAACGTGGCCCCACACACGGGCCGGGATAATCCGCACACCCCCTACGACATGCCCGAGTTTCTCGATTCCCACTCAAAGGTTCGTTGCGAGACCATCAAAATTTTCATGGACGGAGTGGTGGAAAAGGACACGGCCTATCGTCTGGACACCCCCCCCACCCCGGGCATCCCGGAGTTCGGACAGGAGGAATTGGATGTACTCCTGGCCTTTGCGGACAGGCTGGGATTACAGGTTGCGGCCCATTCCATCGGCGACGGTTCGGTAAAATCCATGCTCGACGCCATTGCCGGGGCCCGTACCGCAAACAAAAAACTCGATGACAGCCGGGGCCACAAGATCCCCCACCGCATCGAACATATTGAAATGTGTCGTCAGGAAGACCTGCCGCGCTTCGGCACACAACAGGTCATCACCTCCATGCAGCCGCTGCACGAACGTCCGCCGCAGACCCTGTGGCACGAACTGGTCCCAAAAAACAAATGGGATACGGCCTTTGCCTGGCAGGAAGCCCTCCACGACGGTGGCACGCTTGTCTTCGGCAGTGACTGGCCCATCGTGTCCTGCGACGTGCGCGCGGGCATCCACCACGCAATAACCCGCAAACCCTGGTACAACGGGGCGAGGGACCAGTCCGTCGACCTCGAACAGGCCCTGAATGCGTACACTTCCGGGGCGGCCATTGCCGAGTATGCCCAAAACATCAAGGGAAAAATCCGGCCCGGCATGCTGGCGGATATGGTCGTACTCTCGGGAAAACTCGACGACCTGGCGTGCTCCCCGCATGCATTGGACATCCAAAAAACCATCTGCGACGGCAAGGTGGTCTATGGAAACCAGGGGTAAAATTTCCGTGCAGGGGAGCGCTGCAGATCGATCAACGGGTCCTCTTCACCAAGGGGTACTGTCCGGCGGGGGAGGCAATGGACTCCATGGTGAACGGGGTCCAACAACACGGATTTTTTTGAAAGGGACGTGTCGACAGTGAATATATGAGATCGCAACGGATAGCTGCCTATCCTTGCCATCCCGGAACCGTGCATTCTACCGGGTACAAAGATGTGCACACTGAGCTTTTGGCAAACATCACCAACAGTGATCGACAAAAAAGGCACCGCAGTCTCTGCGATGCCTTTTTTGGATAACAGACTCTAACAAAACAACATCTCAACGCATCAGAGGATTTTTATAGACCTTCTCATCAATACCGAGCGACTCTATAAGTTTACCAGCAAGTGCGAGCATTTTATATGCCGCTATCCGCTCGTTGGTCTTTGCAGTAACAAGCTGCCCGTTGTACTGATAGAGTTCGTTTTCAACATCCAGAACATCCAATAATGTACGTTGACCAACAACGAACTGCTGCATGTACATTTCTCTGGTTTCGGCAGTATAGCTCACAGCCCTGCCCAGGTGCTCACGTTGCGCCCTGGTGGATTCGAAATCACTCCAAGTGCTCTGGGCCTCATCGATCACGGTGAGAAGGATGTCATTGCGGTCCTCGCTGGCCTCGCGTTCGCGAAAGGATGCAGCCAACTCGGCAGCCCTGTCGGAACCGCCATTGAACAAATTCCAGTCCGCCCTGATCATAGCTGCATTACTCTGGGTCCAGCTCTGATCCCCATCCACATGGTCCGTATATCCGGACCTCAGTTCCACATATACTCTGGGATGATAGGCCGTCTTGGTCAAGGCACGTCGCTGATGCGCGGTGACAATATCCGATTCCGCCGTCTGCAGCTTGGGGTTTCCCGTCTGTGCCCACTTCAGCATGGACTCAAGGCTTGTCGGCAAATCGGCCACCGGTACGTCGGGAAAAACAATGGCCGGGGGCAATGTCCCCACCAACCGCAAATAAGCGGAGCGGGCCACGTCCAGTCCGCCCCGTGCAGTGGACAGAGAAGCGAGAGCTCTGGCCAGTCTGGCCTCGGTCTGACGAACATCCGCACTGCTTCCGGCCCCGGCGGCTTCACGCTCCCTCAGGGATTCCAGAATCCTCTCATGGACCGATACATTTTGCTCTCCCAGCTCAACCAGGCGACGCTGTCGGAATACATCCAGGCTGGCAATAACAGCATCCAGAGTCAAGGATTCAGCATTGTCCAGAACCCTACTGTCCAAAGACTCGATCCGAGCCTTGTCAATGTCCATCTCACGAAAGGTTTCCCCGCCATCATACACAAGCTGCGTCAGGGCCAACCCCGCTTCGCTCCTGTGGTCCCAATCGTCATCGTTGCCTGCCTGTCGCGTTCCGCTGTCGCTATACTCATCATAGCCCGTGCCACCGGTCAAATCCAGGGACGGATAGAGACCTCCCTTGGCCTTTTTATAGTCATACTCAACAGCCATCCGATTGGCCTTGAGCATTTTCAGTCGAGGATGCCTCTCCAAGGTT
This sequence comes from Desulfoplanes sp., assembly GCF_054921335.1. NCBI lineage: Bacteria > Pseudomonadati > Thermodesulfobacteriota > Desulfovibrionia > Desulfovibrionales > Desulfoplanaceae > Desulfoplanes > Desulfoplanes sp. Next base: position 64,601 of record NZ_JBUDSQ010000007.1, read on the forward strand.
TTGAGGGCACTTTCCCTGACAGTCACGACATTATCGGCCCGGGCATGGGCCTGAAGGATACCGGTCGCCATCAGCAATGTCGCAAGCGATGTCACGAAGATGATCTTTTTGCACGTTTTCATATCGACTCCACGTCGTTTATTGGCAGACGCAAAAATATGTAACGTATTATGGATTTGGATTGGTTGCAACATCGATGATCTGCTGCAGCTCGTTTTCCCCTACGGTATCGAAATTGCCGCCGGCGTTCAACCCGACAAGGGTTACATTGGTATCTCCCGAGGGTCCGCTAATGGTCAATTCCACATCGGCACCATTGGCCTGAGCCTCCAATTCCTGTGATCCACTGCCGGTGAGAAGATCTGCCAGGTCGGACACGGAATTGCCATCTTCATCCAGGACATCCGTGAGTTGAATAGCATCCTCGCCAAGGGTGAAATCCGTGACCAGATCATCGCCCTCGCCTCCCTGTGCCGTATACTGCATGACATCATCCCCGGCACCGCCGGTCAATTGATCGTTTCCGGTACCACCGAGAAGAATATCGTCCCCCCCTCCGCCATTGAGGATATCGAGTCCGCCGCCTCCCGAGATTTCTTCACCCGCCGTGCCACCCATAAGGACATTGTCTCCAGCGTCCCCATCAATCTCGGGTTGATCCGTGACCTGCACATCCATGGCACCGGCAATGGTCGTATTTGCCTGTTCTCCATCGAGTGAAGCCGTTGCGGTCACATCCAGGGAGTAATTTCCGGCCGGCGTCGTGCCCAGTGCCAATTCGAGACCACCAAGTTCATCCCCGGGCACGGTCCACTGGCCGGGCCCGGTCTGCGTGCCGTTGTTCAGGGTCGCGCCATCGGGGACTCCGCTGATCTGGACCGACAGAATCTCGCCGGGGGCCGGAGCAACCAGCTGGGCGTCGATATCCAGCGGAATGGTGGCCCCTGTTCCTGCCTGAACGGCGTCTACGGCAACATCCAGGGTCGGCCCATCGGCAACCGGCTCGATGTCCAGCGTGATATCGGTGACAACGGGAACCGGCGTTCCGCTTGCCCCGTCCACACCATAGGCATCCACACTCAAGGCATGTTCACCAAAGGCATCGCCGGGATCGACAAGAAGCTGGTCGAGGGTTCCCTGATCCACCGTGACTTCCCAATTCCCGCCACCCAGATCCTGGACAGCACCGGGTACTCCGGCAGGCAGCAGCACACTGGCAGTGGCAGGTACTCCGTGCACAACCACGCGGATGGTTTCCGACCCGTCGGTATCCGTCGTACTCAGCTCCAGATCCAGGGGTAGAAGGCTGTCCTCGCGACCTGCGGAAACAGCCTCGACATCCACGGCCTGGGCCAGTTCATCGGCAACCGGGTTCACAGTGACCGTGAATGATTCCATGGTCTCCACGAAATCGGTCTGTCCCGTATCCCGTGTGTAGGCCACGAGGTTGAGGTCGATGGACCCGCTGAAATCCGCGGGCGGGGTCATGGCCAGCACGCCGAGATCTGACTGCGGTACGGTCCACGTCCCATCCCCGTTATCAAAACCGTGACTGAGCAGAGCACCGTCCGGCACCCCGGCCACGACCACGGAAATGATCTCCGATCCGTCCACGTCCACGAGCTGGGCATCCAGTCCTGTCAGCGGGATTGCAGTATCCTCGTCACCCACAGCGTCCTGAACCGTGACAAGAGCCGGGTCCGTCTGGGAGACAATATCCACATTCACGGTATTCACGAACGAGGCGGTATCTGTTGCCGAACCCGCCACATCGCTCACCGTGGTTGTGACATCAAACGAATAATCACCATGGGCATCAGCCGGTGGGGTGAAGTGAAGCATGGCCAGTGCCTGGGGATTGAGCACGGTATACGTACCGTCTCCATTGTCCTGAAGGACACCGGGAGGAGCCGAAAGCGACCCCCCGCTTAGATTACCGATGATCATGGAATCGATTGTCTCCGTGCCATTGACCTGGTCCGAGTCACCGACCAGTGACTGGAGATCGATCTCCACCACACTATCTTCGAAGCTGTTTTGAATATCTACATCCAACCCGGGCCGGTCCGCCACAGGCGTGAATTCGACCTGCAGGGTTTGGGCGGATGAAGCGGAATTACCTGCAGCGTTCGTGGCGACCACGGTGATGGGGATGCCCACCGCACCGGCATAATCCGCAGGCGGATCGATACGCAGGGTATCCAGGCCATCCTGGGTGAGGATATAACTATCCGTCAGGAAGTTGTAGATGATATTGTCCCCTTGCAGGGTCACTCCGGCAGGGATATCGGCTGCGTCTATCCTGACCACGCCGACTTCATCCGCCCCGACAATATTGTCCAGGGAGTCGAGATGGCCGGAAACAGGGGCAGGCGCATCCTCATCGCCGTCCACCGCTGTAGCCTGCAACGTACTGGGAACATCGGGATCTCCGGAACCGCCACCGCCTCCTGGGCCACCACCTCCCGGACCGCCACCTCCCGGACCGCCACCGGCATCCGGCGTCACGGTCAGATCCAGCGTGCGGATCTGATCCACGGGCTGACTGTCGTTGTCCAGGATACGACTTCCGATTTGGACACCTTCAAGGGTTCCGGTAAATCCCGAGGGGGGAGCAATGGAAACCCCGGCAAGATTCTCGGCAACCACCGTCCAGGTTCCATCTCCGTTCTGAACCCCGCCATCGACCACCCACCCCGGATCGAGACCGGCGATGATGAAGTATTCGGCCGTTTCCACACTGTTGATATCGTTGTTGGTAATCCGCACATGCGGTTCCAGGTCCAGCGGGGTCCCCTCGACCTCGCTCAACACGGGATTTCCCGTAGTACTACTCACGGGATCGATGTCCGGATCGACCACCTGAAGTTCGGTATCGGTCTCAACCACCGCCCGCACATTGACGACAAAGGTCCCGTTCTGGGTGACCGCATCCGTTCCTGCTGTCGAAGTGTCCAGAATGTCCACAGCCACAGTCCCTGTCATTTCGGCATCCGAATCCGTCGGAGGCAGCACGGCCAGGGGACGGCCGAGCACATCGAGAGTATTGCCCGCCCCATCCGTGACCTGAGTGAGATCATAGATACCGTCTGCAGGCCGTACCAATGGCTGCCAGTCTCCGGCCCCATCCTGATAATGGAGCACGGCATCTTCGGGGAACCCTTCAAGTCTGGCACCGGTAATGGTTTCGGAACCGTCCAGGTCGTTTAATGTCGGCCTCCAATCGAGATCGATCAGGGAATCTTCCAGCCCCGATGCGGTAAAGCCGGGATCGACCGGGGTATCGACGATGGGCAGAACCCGGATGAGCCCCGGTTGCGAGGCCAGCTCCCGGTCACCGTCGTTTTCCGTGGCAACCACCTTCATGGAGAAAGCGATGTCGCCGCTGAAATCGTCAGGCACATGGGCATACACCTGGTCAATCTGATCAGGACCGACCTGCCACAGGGGGGTGCCGTCCCCACCAACACCCACATAGGTCACCGGCGCGGGTGTTCCGTCACTGCGGACGAGCTCGATATCATCAGAAAGCCCCTGGATGATGATATTCAGGGTTTCCGATCCATCGGCCGCAAGGGCCCCGAGATCTTCACCCGAAGCCACGGTCAGATCGAGCCGGACCAGGCTGTCTTCGGGTACGACAGCCGTGAGAACGCCGCCGGTCAGTGTCCAGTTTTCCGCGTTGCCCGCATTGGGGATGATGAGAGGAGCATCGGCATCGCCAGTCAGGGTCACTCGAATATCCTGATCAGGAAGCCATCCTCCCGTATCCGTGACCCCGTCGGTGGTATCCGTACTTCTGGCCGACACCTGAAACACGAAATCCTCGTTGCTGTCTTCAGGTGGAACCAGGGTGAGCTGATCCAGAGATGCTCCTTGCACAAGATAACTGCCGTCCGGTTCCTGACCCACGGCCATACCCCCGAGCAGGAGCTGAGCACCCGTCGGCAACCCGCTGATACGCAGGGTCTGGGTTTCGGCCAGATCGACACTGTCCGAGGAGGTATCCGTATTCTGCACCCTGATATAGGCATCCAGGGCGACGGCATTGTCCTCCACCCCTCTGATGTCCCTTGTGGCCAGGGTCGGATCGTCAGCCTGAGGAGCCACATCCAGGGTGATCGTGGCCAGACGTTCGGCGGCCTCGCTCCCGCCGACCAGCGGGCTTGATTCCGTGGATGTCGCGCGCACGGTCAGGGCGATTTCCCCGCTGAAGTCCAAAGGAGGCGTCAGGGTGATGCCCGCAAGATCCGCCTGGGTCACCGACCATACGCCGCCGCCCAGGTCCTGCCCTGCGGAAAGGACCGCCCCATCGGGCACCCCTTCGATCTGAAGGGCAAGACTTTCGGACCCGTCCAGATCTGTCAGAGATGCCTGGATGTCCAGGGGAAGGGCCGTATCTTCCAGCCCGGTTCCATCGGCCTGAACCACGAGATCCGGCGCATCTGCTTCGCCCCGCACAGTGACCGGGATAGTCCCGGTGAGCACGGCCGCCTGGTCGCCTCCGGCATCGGCAATGGCTGCCTCGACGCCGATCGCGATGGTATCGGTGGCCGAGGACACATCCGCGGGAGCGATATAAGTAAGTCCGGTGATCGTCCCATCACCCCCCACGGCTGAGACCGGTACGGCAAAAGACACCGTATTTCCGACCACAGCGGGCGTGAGTGCAACACCGTTCAAAAACAGCGAACTTCCCGGAGGCATGCCCGTCAATGTCAGGGAGGAAACGCTCTCCCCCTGGTCCACATCCCCGAAATCAACAGCCAGGGTCAAATCGATTCCCTGATCCTCAACACCCGCTGCAGCGGCCGTGGACAACGTGACAGGCTGATCCTGAACGTCGATAACCAGATCAGCACTGGCCGTATCTCCATCATTGTCCAGGATGGTGTAGGTGATGGACTCGACTATCGGCGAGGCATGGTCAACACCGTCTGTAGAGGTGAACGTCCACGTCCCGTTGTCGTTCAGAACAAACGACCCGGATTCCAGCTGAACGGTCTGCCCGGCATTGGCCGTCTGCAGCACACCATTGTCATCCGTGTAGGTAAACGTGGTCAAGGAAAAGCCGTCCGCACTGGGGGTATCATTGGAAAACACATTGCCGGACACGACGTTCCCTTCGACCACGGAATCCGCATCGTCCAGGGCAGCCACCACATCGTCGAGTACGGTCACGGTCACGGTCTGGGGCGTCACCGAGTCCTGATCGAAATCCACACCATTGATCTGGAAATCAAAGGAGAGTTCGTTCTCACCCGCACCGTCGGGGTGATCCAAAGGACGCGTGAAACGGATCTGGTATGTACCGTTGTCACGGACCCGTATGCGCAGAATTTCCTCGTTGGCATTCCCATTCCCGTTCACATCTGCCCGGGCCCGCCACCAGCCGTTACCGGCCGGATTCGTGTCCAGGACCACCGGCGCGCCATTGGATGTGAGTCCTTGAGCATCGAAAAAGGCCTTGTCCAGACTGAGAAATACTCCATCCGAACCTTCCACGATATCCACGTTGCCGGAATCGTTTCGATCGGACCATCTCGGACTTGATCCTGAGTTCAGACCGGATTCCTTGGCATACATGTCATCCACGGCCCCCAGGGTCGGGACGGCACCATCGAGCAAAGAAATGGACGCATCCAGAGTCTCCTGGGTGTTGTCCGTATCGGTCACGACAAAAGAGATAGGCAGGCTGAGGGAATCTGTGGTCAGATGATCCACCTCCTGATGCAGGGTCAACTCGTAGGAAACATTCCCGCCACCTGATGCAATGGCAGAGTCCGCATCCACCAGGGTCAGTGTAAATACCTGCGTTCCACCACCGGTCACGCCGGTCACTGTTCCATCAAGATTGCTCTGGTAGGACAAAGCGTTGCCCTGATGGGTCACCGGATCGCCGTTCGCGTCCAGTACGGGCGTTCCATCGGCCATGCCGAAGGATATACTCGTCAGGGCGTCAGACCCTGCCTGGACCGCAAAGGTTCCCGTATCCGTGTCCGTAATCGTGTCTGCAGGATTTGCATCGGGCAGCTCGGTGACAACCACATCCCCATCGATCATGGTCAGGGTCGGTGAAATCCCGTCCTTGACGTCGATCTCAAGAGCCTGCAGCACCCGGTCGCCGTCGGCGTCCACGGTCTCTACCTGCAACGCCAGATCCTTGGTCAGATTGGAAACATCCGCCCCCACCTGATCGATGGGCTGCTTCAGGGTGATCTCATAATCGAATATATCCGCACCGGCACCCGGCTGGATGGCCACGACAAAAACCTCGACCCCGCCGGGAGTGCTCGCGGTCAGGGTCTGACCGTCACCACTGACCTGATACTGCAGATTCTCTCCATTGGAAGAGAGTGCGGGTTGATCCCCGGCTGGGCTGAATCCGGTAAAGGCGATGGAATCGGAACCGGTCGTCAGGGCAAAGCTTCCCGTACCGGTCAGATCGCCGGTGCTGAAATCAAATCCCTGCTCGTCCAGAGAAATACCCGACTGCACGCTCAACTGCGGCAGGACGCCATCGGTCAGAGTGACGTCCAGATCAAGAGGGGTGAGCAGTGATGTTCCGTCATGATCCTGCACGGAAACGGTCAACGGCATATCGAGTACATTATCCTCAAGGCCTGCGTCGATATGGTCCACAGGAGCGGACAGCGTCATGTCGGCGCGCACTGTCGCGCCAGTTCCCGTGACGTTTGGGGTGAGGGTAAGGGAAAAAACCAAGTTCCCGCCAGGAACGGACCCGTCGGGCTGAGGGACAGCCGTCCCGGCATACAGGGTCTGGCCATCGGCAGATAGGGTGTACTGCAGAGGGGTACCGTCACTGGCATAGTTCTTTGCCCCCATAATTCCGATAACTCCCGGACTGAATTGCACAGTGCTCAAAACCAAGGGATCGGAACCCTGGGTCAGGTCGAAATCCACAAATGCGGTCTGCGTGTTACCAAGCACCGGCTCGACAATACCGAGCACTGCATTTTCCGCTGTGGGCGCTGCCCCGTCCACAGCAGTGATGGCCACCTCGCCGGAAGCGGTGTCCCCATCCCTGTCCTCGAGTGTGTAGCTAAACGTTTCCGTGGGTACGAAACCCGGGGCATCGTGGTCCAGTGCCGGATCGGTCACAAAGGTCCAGGACCCGTCCACCGACACGGTCATGGTTCCGTTGGGTGTATCAAAGACCGCAGGTGATCCCGAAGAAACGGCTAAAGTCGTTCCTCCAAAGGTGACATCCACTATTTCACCATTGTCCGCACCGGCCTGACCGGCAGCCGAATCCGTGAACACGTTCCCGGCGGCACTCGTGCCCTCGACAGGCGAGGAGGTATAGTCCGCAGCCAACGGGACATCATCTTCCACGCGAACGGAGAAGGTGTCGGACACCACATCGCCATCACGGTCCGAAACCTTGAAATCAAAGGGCAGATCAACAAATTCGAGGTTCGACCCGGTATGATCGAGGGGTTCGAGAAGAGTGAACGTGTAGGTTCCCGGTTCGTTCACATTCGAAAGAACGACCTGGAACACGGAGGATCCACCTATTCCGGCCGTTGCCGTGACGGTCGAACCGTCCCCGGAAACGGAATAAATCAGAGGCTGGCCTCCCGATGTCAGTCCGAGTCCGTTGAGTCCGCTCTGGATGGAATCGAAAGCCATCTCGCCGACCCCGTCACCACCATAGGCGCTGTCCAGAGACCCGCTGACCTGCACAGGTTCCTTGGTCGTGTCCGAACCGGCAGGCAGATCGTTCTCGTGGACCGAGCTGGACTCGGGAATGCCGATGGACGGAAGATCCTCGGTTCCCTGAATGACGATGGTTATGGGCTGGGTCATGGTCCCGCCCTGACCATCATCCACCGTGACATTGTACGTCTGGACCAGACTTTCGCCCGGGGCCAGATACTGAATCTCCGGCAGGGTCGTATCAACGGAAAAATCCCATGTCCCATCGGGATTGACCGTCAGATCACCCAGATAGTCCGGAGCCTGTGGGCTGACGCTCAAGGTCTGGGTGATGTCATCGACACCCGGCGTCAGATTCAGGTCGCCGCTGGTGGTCAGAACCGGGGCGGCGTCTTCCACGAGAATCCCGAAATCCGCCGTGATACTCGGGGCGTCATTGGTGCCCTGGATGGTCACGGTGATGGGCTTGACCAGGGTTCCGCCCTGACCGTCGTCCACGGTCACATCATAAACCTGGACGATGGAATCCCCGGGAGCGAGCTGCTGGATGGCAGGCAGGGAATTGTCCACGGAAAAATCCCATGTCCCATCGGGATTCACATTCAGGGTGCCCAGATATCCGGGTGCCTGGGGAGCAAAGGTAAGCGTCTGTGCGACATCGTCCGCACCGGCCGTCAGGTTCAGATCGCCCCCCGTAGTCAGAACCGGGGCCGCATCTTCGGTCACGGTTCCGGCATCTGCCGTGATGGAAGGAGCATCGTTGGTGCCCACGATGGTCACGGTGACGGTCTCGGTGTCAAAGGCACCCTTGTCGTCAGTGACGGTGACATCGTAGGTCTGGACCACGGTTTCCCCCGGAGCCAGTTCCTGGACCGCGGCAATGGTGGTATCCACTGCAAAATCCCAGGTCCCGTCGGGGTTGACCGTAAGATTGCCAAAATAGCCCGTGTCCTGCGGCGAGATGGTAAACGATTGGGAGACATCGTCAGGACCGACAAACAAATTCAGATCGCCCCCGGTCGTAAGAATGGCCGCGGCGTCCTCGGTCACGCTTCCGGAATCACCGGAAATACTCGGACCATCGTTGGTCCCGTTGACGGTAATGGTAATGAGTTGCGTGGCAACAGCCCCATTGTCGTCGGTGACCATGGCCGTAAAGGTTTCGGTACCGGACTGACCTTCCTGCAACGCCTGGGTGGCCGGGAGGCTGTTGTCCAAGGTGTAGGTCCACTCGCCCGTAGACGGATCGATGACAATGGCACCATAATTACCGGCACCACTCACCGACCAGGTGGCTGTGGCACCGGTGTCGATGTCCGTCGAATTCAAGGTTCCGCTGGTTGTATCCGTACCCGGAACAAAGGTTCCGTCATCCAACTGCCCGGCTTCGGTGACCGTGCCTCCGGCATCGGCCGCACCAGAGGTAATCACGGGGACATCGTTCGTCCCGTTGATGGTCACTGTGATGACCTGGGTATCAGTTGCGCCGTTGTC
>NZ_JBUDSQ010000008.1:0-69737 GCF_054921335.1 Desulfoplanes sp.
GACGATCTAAGAAGACCCGCGTCTTTTGATCGACTGCTGAATAGTTACGAAATTTTTAATATTGCTTCCCGGTAATAATGAAATGTTCGACGTTCCTTGGGGCATCCCCAGGGTTGAGCACGTCGAGAGATAAGCAACTCGTTGAAGGAAATAAGCCGATATCCCCAATACATCTCGCTTCCTGCCATACTGGTTTTGGTATCCCATTCTGAACGAAATGAGTAAAGAGGGGTATTTCTCGCCGGTCCTACGGTATCATGGCGATTCTAAGCGGTGAAAACGGCTTGTATTGGGATGTTAAAATATGACAGATAGACGACCAGACATCCTTTCCTCGCGCCGCATACCTACATAGTATACAATCATACCTCATTGGAGTTATTTTGAACAAAGAGAAAATTACGCTATCCCAGCTTGAATCCTTCCTGCTGAAAGCTGCCGATATTTTGCGTGGAAAAATGGATGCCTCCGAATTCAAGGAATTCATTTTCGGGATGCTTTTTCTGAAACGGCTCTCGGATGAATTTGACTTGAAGCGGCACCAGCTGCGTCATGACGTCTTCGCACACCTGAAGGATCAACCCGATCTGGTCGACGAACTCCTTGAAGAGAAAACGTCCTACGGCGAGACTTTTTATGTGCCGAAACGGGCTCGCTGGTACGAAACCTGGGTGGACGAGGACGGCAACACGGTCCCCGCGCTCAAAGATTTAAAACATGACATCGGCAACATGCTCAACAAGGCCATAGCCGCCATTGAAGACGAGAATGATTCACTTGCCGGAGTCCTTAAAAACAATATCAATTTTAATGAAATCAAGGGAAAAACCAAGATTCCCGACCAGAAATGGAAAGACCTGCTCGATCACTTCAATCAGCCCAACTTTATCCTGATAAACGATAATTTCGAATTCCCTGATCTTCTGGGAGCGGCTTATGAGTATCTGATTAAATTCTTTGCCGACAGCGCAGGTAAAAAAGGTGGCGAGTTCTATACGCCCGCCGAGGTTGTCCGTCTGCTTGTTCAGCTGGTCAAACCCCAGGCCGGGAACACGATTTATGATCCCACTGTAGGCTCGGGTGGTTTCTTGATTCAGGCGCACCAGTATGTGGAAGAACAGGGGCAGGATGCCAATGACCTGGCGCTTTATGGTCAGGATTCCAACGGCACGGTCTGGTCCATCTGCAACATGAACATGATCCTCCATAACATCAGCCGTTTTACCATCGAAAACGGCGATACCTTGGAGGACCCGCAGATTCTGGAGAATGGTCAGATTCGCACATTCGACCGGGTACTGGCCAATCCTCCCTTTTCCCAGAATTATACCCGGGCCGGCGTTAAACTTACTCACCGCTTCCAGGAATGGTGTCCCGAGACCGGTAAAAAGGCCGACCTCATGTTCGTCCAGCATATGTTGGCCAGCCTCAAGGGCGATGGCCACATGGCGACTATTATGCCCCATGGGGTGCTGTTTCGCGGCGGTAAGGAAAAGCTGATCCGGGAAATTTTCATTAAAGATGATGTCCTTGAGGCCATCATCAGCCTGCCCCAAGGGTTGTTTTACGGCACCGGCATCCCCGCGTGCGTGCTGGTTTGTAATAAAAACAAACCCGATCATTTGCGGGATAAAGTGTTGTTCATCAACGCAGACCGTGAATTTGCCGAGGGGAAGAATCAAAACAAACTCCGCCCGGAAGACATCGAGAAAATCGACACCGTTTTTACTCTGAAGCAGGAACTCCCCAAATACAGCCGTCTGGTCGATACCTCCGAGATTGTCGAGAAACACGACTGCAACCTGAACATTCGCCGCTATGTCGATAACACCCCGGAACCGGAACCTGAAGATGTGCAGGCCCATCTTATCGGTGGCATTCCAGAGAACGAGGTAATGGCGCGGCATGAGGACTTTGCCCGATTCGGTCTCTCCGCTGAAACATTTTTTCAAGCAAACCGTCCAAACTACCTCGCCTTCAAAGAAGCCGTTCAGGATAAGGCGGATATAAAAAATCTCATCGAATCTGATCCTGCCGTTATCCAGCCCCTTGCCACCCACGCCGGTGCCATTGAAGCCTGGTGGCAGGTGGCACAGAATGATTTTGCTCAACTCGAAAAAGCGAATAACGGGAATGGGAACGGCCAGAAAATGCCGGATGTCCGTCTCAAACTGCTGACAACGCTCAAGGAAAAACTGATCCCCCTGAACGTACTGGACGCATCCAAAAGCGCGGGCGTGTTTGTGAACTGGTGGCAGCAGATCCGCTACGACCTGAAAACCATTGTTTCCACCGGCTGGCACCATACCCTGATCCCCGATGAATATCTGATTGCGGAATTTTTTCAGGCTGAGGCCGATACCATTGAAGCCTTGGAGTCCAAAATCAGTGAACTACAAAGCGGGTTGGCAGAAGCCGTAGAAACCGCCCAGGAAACAGCAGCCTACGAGCCGGATGAAGGCGAAAAGGTCAGCGCTGCTGTCATCAAAAAGGCGCTGAAAGCACTCATCGATGACTTAAAATACAGCACGGGGCTATCGGCCAGTCGGGAGCTGGATGAGCTGAAAAAACAGAACGCCGCCATCAAGAAAATCGAGAAAAAAATTAAAGATGCCAAGGGGACACTGAAAGAAAAAACCATCGAGCTGGAACTGAAACTCGGATTGAAACGACTGGGCGCTGAAGGATTCGCGGAGGAAAACCGGGAACTGATTTTTCAGGTGGATAAATACATAGCCGAACTTGATGCGGGCAATAAGACGGATAAGAGAAAAATTACCGCCCTGCAAAAAGACAAGGCAGCCCTGCAAGCACGCATTGATCGAACCGATGCCCTGATGGCAGAAATCGACGGCCAATTGACTGACGAAGAAGCCAAATGTCTCATTTTGAAAAAGCTGTACGATATTGTCAGCCGGGAACTGGAGCGGTACCTCAACACGGAAAAGCGGGCCTTGATTCAGGGTGTGGAAAACCTCTGGAATAAATATGCGGTTAGTAGCCAGGAGCTTGAGCAGCAAAGGGAAGCTACGCTTGGGGAGTTGAATGGGTTTCTGGAAGGATTGGGGTATTTGGGACGTTTGGAGGGAGAGGCATGAATACCTCCGAACTTCTTATATATCAGGCGTCTGACGGAAGGATCAAAATTGATGTTCGGCTGGAGAATGAAACCGTTTGGCTGACGCAAGCGCAGCTATGCGTACTTTTTCAAAAATCAAAAGCTACGGTCAGCGAGCATATCAAAAATATTTTTAAGGAAGGCGAACTTAATGAAAATTCAGTTGTTCGGAATTTCCGAACAACTGCAGCGGACGGCAAACTCTATGATGTTCGGTATTACAATCTCGATGTGATTATATCCGTCGGTTACCGAGTCAAGTCCCACCAGGGCACTCAATTCCGCATCTGGGCGACTCAACGATTGAAGGAATACATCGTTAAGGGATTTGCCCTGAACGACGACCGATTCAAGAACGGCAGTTCCATGAACTATTTTATGGAGCTGCAGGAACGTATCCGGGAAATCCGGCTCTCTGAACGTTTCTTTTACCAAAAGATCAAGGATATTTACACCACCAGCATCGACTACGATCCAAAGGATGAAAAAACCACTGAGTTTTTCAAGATAGTACAGAACAAACTGCTCTGGGCCATTAGCAGGCAGACAGCGGCAGAGCTGGTTTATCGCCGGGCGGACGCTACTTTGCCACTGATGGGGATGCAGTCCCTTGATAAAAAGGGCGTACCGGTCCGCAAAGGGGATGTAAGCACCGCCAAAAATTATCTGAATGAAGACGAAATTACATTGCTGGGGCTGCTGGTCGAACAATACCTCGCCTTTGCCGAGACCATGGCGCAGCAGCAGACGCCCATGTATATGAAGGACTGGATTGCACGGTTGGATGCGATTATTCAGCTCAATGGCCGCGAGTTATTAACCCATGCCGGCAAGATCAGCCATCAGATGGCGATGAAGAAATCAACGCTGGAGTATGACGAATACAAAGAATCACAGCGGGAAAGTCAGCTTGAGGAAAGCATCAAGGAGCTTGAACAGGATTTGAAGCAATTACAACCTAACACTTAAAACCGTTTTTTCAATAATCCCGCTTCCAATACACCCCAGCCTTGCCGGTGGAATCCGTTCCCACCTCTGTTTCAACGCCGATGTTCGGGGTTAGTTCCATCTCTACAGATACGGCGTCATCGTCCGATGTCAGCCCCTTTTCTAATTCCATATAGATGGAGTCGGTCAGGTAGGTGCCCACGCCGACCTGCATCTCTCCATCCTCGTCGTCAGATCCTACTGTGATGGTGTCTACGCCAAGGAGTGATCGAGCGAATTCCATGGGATCGAACCCGCTTTTCCCCGAGCTTCCGGCCAGATTGCGGGCCGTATTGGCCAGTTGCAGTGCCTGCATGGGGTTGAGTTTGGCGGCGGATTGTCCGAACAGGAGCAGGGCCAGGATTTCGTCTTCCGGAAGACCCGAGGATGATTCGAGAACCATGTTCGGGCTTTTGGCAGAACCCTGGATCTTGATCTGAACTTCTGTGGATTCGATGTCGGTCGATGTGACGATATCTAGAAGGGGGTTGGGCGGGAACCCGCCGTCGAACTGGATTTCTCCGGAGTCCAGGTTCAGCTCCCGTCCGGCAAAGGCAAGTGAACCCCGCACCGATTCCAGGGTTCCGTCGGTGACCGGTGTTGCAGCTGTTCCATCCACCTGCAGTCTGCCCTTCCATTCGGATGCCAGTCCCCTGCCGCGCACAAAGAACCGGCCCGGGATGGTCACGTTCATGTCGAGACGGACCTGTGCGGGGGGCGAGGCTTCCTCCCCAGTCTCCAGCTCATATCCCGGCTCCACATTGATTTGCCGGATTTCAAGAGGAACCATGTTCGGGTCGGGGTTGTGGGAGATATCCATGGTGCCTCTGGGGATGGTCAGGGTGCCCGCCACGGATGTCGTCGTTGCGTTGCCGTGCATCCGGCAGATCCCATCCACATGGGCCGTCAGTGTGTCACTGCGGACCAGACGGGCCCCGTGCAATGTGGTCGAAACACCATAGGCCAGGGGGACATTGATGGGGAGGGTGAGCCGGCCTTCCGCTCCGATGCTGCCGTCTTCGCCATCGGTTGCGGAGCATGTTGCAAGGTGGAGGCTTTTGCCGTCCAACCGGATCAGGGCCTGCACATGTTCCAGAAGGGTTCCTGTTCGCACGTATTCGGCCCGTCCCTGTTCCAGGCTGATGGTTCCGGCGCACTCGGGGGCTGTCATGGTTCCGGACACCGATGTGTCAAAACGCACATCGCCCGCCAGATCCAGATCCGGGATGGCCAGGATATCGCCGATTTTTGCCAGGTCGAGATCTCCCCGTGCTGAGCCGGTTATGGGGGCTGTCCGGGAAAGCGAGGCACGAAAGGGGCATAGAGAAAGGGCAACGGGGATTTTTGCGGTCAGGTGGAGGGGAGACGGTCCCAGCCCCGTGAGAGATCCCGAGGCATCCATCCGGTCTGCCGTTGTTGCGGCTGTGAGGGTCAGGGTTCCCAAAGGGATATCCTCGGCCTGATCCGATTGGATGGGTGCCAGTTTGTCGATGACGATATCGGTCCGCAGTCCGGGATGCTCAAGAGGACCCGTGATCGAGGCCGTGCCCTCCAGGATGCCCGCCGGCAGGGGGAACGGGCTCAGAAGCTGCGCCGAGGCCAGGGAGAGATGTCCGAGATCCATGGTGGCGTTGATGGTGTCGGCATCCATGTGTCCCCGTCCGCTGAGGATGCCGTCTCCCACGTTCAATACGAAGGGATCGCATTCAAGGATTTCACGTTTACTGCGCAATTCGGTCGGATGTTCAAGGGTGAAGGCAAGTCCGTTGTACGCCCCCTGCAGGGTGCTCAGGTGCAGGAACCTGTCTGTTGCATCCGGCAGGGTGTGACCGGCAAGAGACAGATGCAGTGGGGCCGGCCGGGTTCCCTGGGCATCGAGGGCGATGTCCAGTCGCCCGACCAGACGGGTTGCCCGAAGGCGTGCCGTTTCAAGGGTTGCGCTCCCGCTCGTGAATCCCTTGATTTCCATATCCATATCCGGTTGGTCCGGTCGGGCGGGGTCCAGGGTCAGATGTTTCAGGTCCAGGGACGTGATCTTCCCTGTTTCGCCATAGGCCAGATCCTGGGCAGAACCCGTGAGGGTCAGTAACCGGGCGCCTTGGTTATCGGTGTATGATCCTTGCATATTCAGCGAACCTTGCAGGGGGTGGTCCAGAAGGGTCCCCAGGGGGGCCAGGGAAGATGACGCGAGATCGAAACCGAGTTTTTTTGGGGGGGTGTTTTTCGGGAGCGTGAGATTGAATGTGCCGTCAAGGCCTAGCCCCCGGATGGTGGCATGGGGAATGCTGAAACCGTTCGTCAGGTCTAGATTTCCGTTCATGTCAAGCGGGCCGGGAGGGGTGGTCAGGCTTGCTGCCCAGCTTCCTGTGGGGGCCGTTTCCAGATGGTGCAGGGAGGTACTGAGGGAAACGGCATCCACAGGGATGCCGAACACCGTCGTACCCTTTTCAGGAGATGCCGAGAGGGTGCCGGAAACACGATCGCTGGTTCCGGTGATCCCTGACTCCAGAGAAATCGTTCCAATATGGGCCAGGTCCCGGCCCAATGCCGCTGCCTGGACCCGGCCCGTCAGGTCTGCCCGGTATTCGCCGTTCTCAAGGCCAAGGGTGCCGTTGCCGGAGGCTCGGACCCGGGTCCCATTCAGGCTGAGAGCATCGATGACCAGTTCGTTTTTCCGGATTCCGGCTGTAACCGTCAGATCACTGGATGGACCAAACAGGCTCTCCAGGAGGACCGGGCCCTTGGAGAATGGGCCGAGTCCGGTCCGCAGTTCGACCGTTCCTCTCTTTTGGAACAGGTCTGCCCGGATCGTTCCGGCAAGGTCCAGCGAATCGGGAAGGGGCGTGATGGCCGGGGCGAATAGGCCGTCGGGTTCGGCCCGGCCGGAAAATGTCGCATCCAGCGTGCCGGGGCCGTGAGCAAACGATCCGGACCCGTTCACAGTGAACCGCGATGACGAAATTTTCAGTCGGCCATCCATGCTTTCTCCACCCAGATCCCCAAGTCCGCCATGGATCTCGAGTGCTCCTGTGTGCAGGATGTCCGGCAGAATTACATCGGATGCCGTGGCATGCAGGGTGGCTGAGTACCGCAGGCTCGTGCGGGCAGAAGAAGGTGTGGACGTCAGGGTGATGCGTGGGCTTCCGATACGCAATTGATCTGCCTGCAGGGAACCGGCCTCGCCCGAGAAGGAAAAAGTCGGAGTGGGCAGACTTCCCGTAACAGTGGCTGTCAGGGGGGCAAGGTGTTCCAGACCGATCCCCAGGGGTTCCCCCAGCCGGCCGGGCTCTGCAATACGCAATTCCAGGTCTGCGTCCGTGCGCAGTTTCTCCAGACCAATCCTGCCCGTTCCGGAAAGGGTCCCCCTTCCACTTGAAATTTTCAGCCTGCACGCAAGTTGCCGTCCCTGTTCATCCATGTCCGTCCCCACATCCACATCCACCCTCTCCCCGACCCACTCCGCCACATCGGCCATCCTGCCATCCGGTTCCAGCAGGATTGTCCCCCCAAGGTTGCCCCTGTGTTCCACCACCGACCATTCCAGGTCCATGTCGGCAGAACCCATGCCGGGCGCTGCCGCAGCCATTTTACCCTGGTAGTTCGACGAGATACCCTTCCCCTGGAACCTGATGGTCAGGGGGAACGGCTCTGGATATCCCGCCAGAAAACCGGACATATCACCCTGAGGATCGGTGTAGTTGCCCGAGCAGCCCAGGATCCCCCGATCCCTGTGCGCCAAGAGTTCGAGCTTCGGGACGTCTTCCTGCAGAGGATGCAGATGCAGCCGGGCTCTGGCTGGTCCTTGCAGGGATTGCATGGTTGCCGAACCCGACAGGGTCAGGGGGGGGATTTTTCGGCGGTTGCCCGATCCGATCAGGAGCCGGTCGATGCCCACCTCGCTGACGGTGATGGCAGGAAAAAAAGAGGGCAGCGGATCGGAATGTTTGTGGTGTGCCGGTGCTCCATCGGTGTTGGTTGTTGCAGGGCCGGACGGGAACCGGGCGAGATCGACCTCCGCAGCCCGGACCCTGGGTATATGCACCTCCCCGTGGAGCAGTTTGGACGGTTGCCAACGGCAGTCCATCCCACGCAGGGTGAGCCAGGTAGCGTTTCTGTCTGCCAGCGTTATCCGTTCAAGAGAAAATTCTCCCAGTAGGTTACCACGAACGTTGTTGATCCGTACCGTTGACTGGAATCGGTTCACCGCATGTTCCACCAGATTGAGGCCGGGTTGTGTGGTCAGGAGCAGGATCAGACCGAGGCAAAGGGCGGTCACAACGGTCATGACCACGCAGGTTGTATGGAGGATGCGGTGCAGTGCCGCGGGGAAAGGGAATGGTTTCATGTGTTCCCGGGAAAGAAGCTGCTTGAGTTCGGTGTATCGGATGGAGGGTACTCGTTCTTGAAGGTCTTCGCTCCCGTTCCCATCAAAAGGCCTGACCTATACCGACATACACCTGGAAGGAAGCGTCGATGTCCGGGCGCGGGTTCAGCGGAAAGGCCACATCCAGACGGATCGGGCCCATGGGGGTGGAATAACTAAGGCCCACTCCGGTGCCCCAGAAAAGGTCGGACGCGGCATCGGGGACGGCATCGGCAAAGGCCCGGCCGCCGTCCAGGAACACAACCCCGCCAATGGATTTCGTGAATTTGGCCCGGAGTTCCACACTACATTCCATCTTGGACAACCCTCCCACGGGATCGTCGTCATCGTTCAGATCGCCCGCTTTCTGGTAGGCATACCCCCGTACGGAACCTCCCCCTCCGGCATAGAACCGTTCGTCGGCCGGAACGTCCTGCAGGCCTGTTCCTCCGATGGTTCCCAGGGTCCCCCGCAGGGCGAGGACGAGTGTGCCGGAGGGCAGCACCGGGAGATAGCCGCTTCCCTGGATACGGGATCGCAAGAAAAAGAGGTCCTGTCCCAGAGTATCCAGGTACGGGGCGGTCTCCCCCTTGAGTGTCCATCCCGAGGCCGGGTCGAGAATCGGCTTTGCCCTGATGGCGTCGGCAAAAATCGGGAACGAGACCAGCCCGAAGGTTTCCTGGCTTGCGTCACTCTCATCCACGGTGGTCAGGCGGTAGCGAACTCCTCCGCCGGTGCGCAGCCATTGGGTCGGCTCACGTTCCATGATCGTGCCTGTGGTGAGGGCTCGGCTTGTGTAGGCATCCGTATCTTCTCGGGCGATACTTCCTTCGGTGGCCAATTGCCAGGGGCCGAAAAAAGCCGGGAAGACCAACCGGGCATCCGCACTCTGGCGGATTGCATTGACCTTTGCCCTGGTGCGCAGTTGTTGGCCTCCATGGAAAACATTGCGATTCTCCCAGGAAAACGTGGCACCAGGACCCGTATCCGTGTCGTATTCCAGGCCCGTTTTGACCGTTCGGGCAACCCGTTCCCGGAGGGTGATGGCCATGGGGAGAGCCCCGGCATCCAGGGGTGTTTGTGCGTGTTTGATGCGAACGGTTCCAAACAGGCCGGTCTTGAGGAGTTTCATCCGGGTTGCATCCGTTTCCGTGGCGTTGAACGGCTGACCCTGCTGCCAGGAGATGTTGCGACGGACAAAGGAGGGGCCCACCCTTTCCAGACCCGAGATGGTTACGGGGCCGAAGGTACAGGGGGGACCGGATTCGATGGTCCAGTGGACGTCCACCACCTCCCGCGCATGGTCGGCCACCACATTCCGCGCCCCGATCCGGGCAAAGGGATAGCCACGGCTGCCAAGAAGGGCGAGGATCTTGTCTCCACCCTTTCTGATGTCCGAGGATTCGGCCCGGGTGCCCGGGCCTAGCCCCAGTCTTTGGGGGGAGAGGTCGATATCGTCGGGCATTCCCGTCAGGGTGACGGTTGCCATGCGGAAAACAGGGCCTGGGAAAATATGGATGGTAACGCTTGCCGGAGAGGCTTGCATGTCCACCGCCGTTCTGATGCGGATCTTGAAGTACCCAAGGGCCCGAAGAATGGACCTGATGGTGGGGATGTCCTCGGCAATCCGTCTGCGCAGCAGAGCCGGGGTACGGGGGGGCGTATCCTCGCGGGAAAAGGTATTGGCCGCTATGAGAATGGCCTGTTCGGCTTTGTCCGAGGGCGCGCCTTCCAGGTTGGCCGTATAGGGGACGGTCCGGTCCTGTGCATACGCCGGGCAGGCATGGATCAGCACCCCCCAAAGGAGGGGGAGAAGGAGGGGGATTGTGATTTTATACATCTGCATGATGCCTGTGCCCGGTGGGCGGAAACGAAGGTCTGCGCCTGCCGAAAATTTCGATCAGGGTGGAGGGGAGACAGATCCTGAATGGTATATGGGGTGCGGACATTGTCTTGGGTCATCTTTTTGCCAGTTGCGTCAGACAGACCTGGATGAGTCCCATGTGGAAGGTATGGCGGTCGATGGTATCAAGGCCGGTTTGAGCAATCAGATGGTCCAGTCCCCCGGCGGCGATAAATGAGCGGTAATGGGCATGGTGTTCTTTCCCGGCGAGCCGTTCGATGAGTGCGGCGAACGACCGGGCGGATCGTCCGATCAGGGTTGTTGGACGGGTGTAGTCGACGAGGAGGATGTGCCCGGCGGGAGAGATGAGCCGTCTGGCCTCGGCGATGATGGCCCCACGCAGGGGCGCGGGTTTTTCGTGCAGGGCCATGGAGATGACGGCCAGGTCGAAGTTGTCAGTGGGAAGGGATGTCCAGGCGGCGTTTTTTCGGATGAAGGTCAGGTTCGGGTGGTTTCTGGCGTGGGCCTGTTTGAGCATGTCCCGGGAGAGATCCACACCGGTGACCATGGCGCCCTTGTCAGCCAGACGTCTGGCCAGGGCGCCGGTTCCGCAGCACAAATCCACCACGGTCTTTGCCCCGATATGATCCGCCATGGTCTGGGCCGTACGGTATTCAGGGAGGAGGAGGGGGGAGATGATCAGATCGTAGAACGGTGCCACGGACTGATATTCGGCGCTTCTGTCATCAGGAGGCTGCATGGCATTGTTGGTCGCTGTTTGGGGTTGCGAGATCGTTTTCCGGAAAGAACGTCGTGTGGATGGCGTTGACCGTTGTTTCCAGGTCTTCCCGGGGAACCAGAAAGTACAGGGCTGCTTTGGACGGGCCAAAGGAGATCATCTCGATGCACACGTCGGCTTTGGCCACCGCGCCGAAACACCGGGCGGCAATGCCCTTGCACTTGAGCAGACCGTCGCCCACGATGGCGATGAGGGCTGCATTGTCCACTTTTTCGATGCGCTGGTAGGGTCTGGGCTTGATGGTCTCTAGTGCCCTGTGTCCGGCTTCCAGATCTTCGTTTGCCAGAAGCAGGCTGATGCAGGTTTGAGAAGTAACAACGGATTTGATGTTGATCCCGGCCTCGGCGATGCGGTTGGCTACCAGGCCGAGAATGCCCTGTCTGGCCCCCACACCCGAGGCGTGGACCTTGAGGATGCCGATGTCGGTGGTGTGGGCCACGCTTTTGACGGCCATGCGGCACCTGGGGCTTTCCATGGTGATGACGCTGCCCTGGACCTCGGGATGCAGGGTGTTCTTGATGGTGATGGGGATTTTTTTTCTGCGCACGGGTTCGATGGTCCGAGGATGGAGGATGGCCGCGCCGAAATAGGCCAGCTCGGCCGCTTCTTCGTACGACAGGGTGGGGATGAGCGAGGCTTCCTGAACGAGTCTGGGATCAGCGCTCAAAAAACCGTCCACATCCTTCCATATCTCCAGGCTGTCCGCGTCCAGGGCGGCTGCTACCACGGCGGCGGAATAATCGCTCCCCCCCCGGCCGAAGGTGGTGACATCGCCGTCCTCGCTGACCCCGAAGAATCCGGGGACAAAGACCACCGTGTCCGGGCCCGTGGCCGGGATGAGGTGGTCCTTAAAATTTTCCGTTGTCAGGGGCAGGTTGGCGGTTGCGTCCCCGAACTTGCCGTCGGTGACCATCCCGATCTTGTGCGGCAGCCTGTAGGTCGCCTTGCATCCCCGGCATTCCAGGGCAAAGGCGAGCAGGGCCGCTGAAAAGCGCTCCCCGAAACTGCTGATGATGTCCCGCATCCTGGGAGAGATCTCCCGGGTGAAGTTGAGTCCGTAATACAGCCGCTCCAACCGGCTCAAGGATCTGGACAGATCCCCGGCGAATTCCAGCTGTTTGTCCCTGGAGGCGATGAGATGGTTGGCCACGAGCATGTGTTTGCTCTTGAGCCGGCTGATGATTGCCGGGACATTCTCTTCGTCCTCCAGGGCCAGTTCCATGCCCTGGATCAGACTGTTGGTGATCCCGTTGAGTGCAGAAACCACAATGACCTGCCCCCTGCCGTGGACGGCGATGAGGTCGAGAATCTGTGCGATGGTTTCCCTGCCGTGGAGGCATCCGCCCCCGATTTTGATGACATGCATGGAATTCAGTCTTAGGTTTTATGTTTTATGTTTTAGGTGGGTGGCGCTGCAACAACGCCCGGGCACCATCCGTCCTCTGTCGTCGGGGGCCGTGAAGGTCCGTGCCCCGTCCCTGTCAGTCCTTCCCGTCCGTGTCAGTCCGTGTCCCCACCGATTTGCGCAGCTGATCCACCTTGGCCCGTAGAAAATCGGCCACAACGTTTCCCGTGTCCTGGTCGCCCGAGTGCTCCAGGCCGTATGCCTTGAGGTCATCCTCAATCTGTTGTTCCATGCGCTCGGACTCCAGGAACATGATGTAGATAAGGAGCAGGGTAGCGGAGTTCTCCTCGCTCCCGTCGCACATGAGTTCGAGCTGGTCTCTGGGCACTGTCTCGAAGAGGCGGGTGACAAAGAGGTCGATCCATTTGGCGTAGAGATCGGGGAGGATGCTCGGAACCAGGCTGCCCAGGTGTGCCGCTGACTTTTCGTCAAGATTGGGCATGGTTATGCTCAGATAGTCCTTCAATGCCTCGGTGCGGCGCTGGGCGTCCTGGTCAAGCCGTTGCAGGAGTGTTCGGGTTATATGCCCCCGGATGGCCGGTTCTGGTACTGACATGGTCTCTATCCTTGT
The DNA here is from genome assembly GCF_054921335.1 of Desulfoplanes sp. NCBI lineage: Bacteria > Pseudomonadati > Thermodesulfobacteriota > Desulfovibrionia > Desulfovibrionales > Desulfoplanaceae > Desulfoplanes > Desulfoplanes sp. The sequence goes on from NZ_JBUDSQ010000008.1 coordinate 13,087, forward strand.
TACTATGAACTATTCAGGTCAATTGGTGTCCCACTATTGTGGATTTGGGAAATTTGAGAGATGTCAAAAAGTTAAGAAATTTATAACTATTCAGCACGATAACTCGTCATGGGGCTGTGGCGTTCCCGGGAGGGACAAAACAGGACCGGGCTATTGGTGGCTGAATGGTTACAAAAATTTAAGAAATTTGTGAAATTTGAGTAAGTTAAGAGGGATGAGAGGGGGAAAGAAATTTCTTGAATGTCATTACTTTTTGATCACGCTCCGCGGCTTGCTCCCCTCCTGGGGGCCGATGACCCCGTCTTGTTCCATCTGTTCGATGAACCGGGCGGCTTTGTTGAAGCCAATACGGAGTCTGCGTTGGATAAGTGAGATGGATGCCTTTCCGTGGTCCATGACAAAGGCAACGGCCTCTCCGTATTTGGGATCGTCGGCAATATCGTTGCCTGCCCCTCCGGTCCCTTCGGCCCCTTCCTGCTCCTGCTTCCAACTGGTGAAATCCAGGTCGAAATCCTGGTCTCCCTTTGCGGACCAGAAGTCGACCACGGAGGTGATTTCGTCGTCATCCACGAACGCGCCATGGATACGGGTCAGATTCCCCCCGCTCTTCTTGAATAACATGTCCCCGCGGCCGAGCAGGTATTCCGCGCCGACGGAGTCCAGAATGGTCCGGGAATCGTGCTTGGAGCTGACCTGGAAGGCGATCCTGGAGGGAAAGTTGGCCTTGATCAGTCCGGTGACCACATCGACGGATGGGCGCTGGGTGGCCAGAATGAGATGGATGCCCGCGGCCCGTGCCAGCTGGGCCAGGCGGACGATGGATACCTCGACCTCCTTACCCGCCGTGAGCATGAGATCGGCCAGCTCGTCCACGATGATCACCAGATACGGATAGGGGGTCAGGTCCTGGAGTTCCTCGGGGCGGACATTGCCCATGCCCTGCAGCTTTTGGTTGTAGGTGGCGATATTGCGCACCCCGACCTTGGCCATGGCCTCGTAGCGCTGTTCCATCTCATATACGGCCCATTCCAGGGCGCTTTTGGCCAAAGACATGTCCGTGACCACGGGGTGGACCAGGTGGGGCAGGGAGCCGTAGACGGCCAGTTCGATCCGTTTGGGGTCGATGAGCAGAAATTTTATCTCTCCGGGCCCGTATTTGTACAGAATGCTCAGTATGAGGGTGTTCAAACACACGGATTTTCCCGCGCCCGTGGCCCCGGCAACGAGGAGATGGGGCATGGTTGCCAGATCGGCCTGTCGGGGCTGCCCCTGGATGTCCTTGCCCAGGGCCAGGGGGATTTTGGCCTTGGTTTTGGTGAATGTGGTCGAGGAAAGGATTTCCTGCAGGTATACGGTCTGGCGTTCTCGGTTGGGGATCTCGATACCCACGGTGTCTTTCCCTGGAAGGGGGGCGACAATGCGCACGGCCATGGCCTTGAGGGCTAGGGAAAGATCGTTGCCCAGACCAGAAATTTTGCTGATTTTCACTCCGGGGGCGGGTTTGAATTCGAGCATCGTGATCACGGGCCCTGGTTGGATGCGCTGGACCTGCCCCTGGATGGAAAAATCGGCCAAACAATCCTTCAGCCTCTTGGAGAGATCGTCCAACTGGCTTTGCGGGATCCTGGGTTGGGAATCGGGGACCGGATCCAAGAGTTCCATGCCGGGAAGTCTACCGCTCTGTTCTCCGGCATGCCGGGGGGCTTTGGCCCTGGCCGGGGCTTGGGGGGACTTCTTTGTACTGTTGTCGGCTGGTGGTTCCGGTTGGGCCGCGTTGTCGTTCTGTGGTTTGGACGTGGGTCCGTTTTTATGGGTGCGCCCGGTGGCAGATTTTTTTTTCCGCGTTCTGCGTTCTAGATATTTGTACCAGATATCCAGGAATTTTGCCCGTGAACGTTTGCAAATGGATGTCCACGAAAAGCCGAAAAATACCTGCACACTGATGACGCTACAAAAGACAAGAACCAGGATGGTCCCATAGTTTTTGAGATAGGTGGTGCACACGGAGTACAGGGTTCTGCCGAGAAAACCGCCACCGTGCATGTTGACGAGGTGGAGAGTGTCGAGGGCCCAGGGGAAGGACAGCCATGCGAGCGACAGAACATAGGTTGATGCCGCTCCAAGGGTGCGCAACCCAGATGGACGCAGCCAGGGGAAGACAAGCCCTATGCCACCCCCCAGAAGGACAAAGGGCCAGACAAGGGCTCCCAGGCCAAAGAGATCTACCAGGATGCCTGCGGAATAAGCCCCGATTGTGCCGGCCTGATTGCTGATTGACGTGTTGTGGCCGATGTTGTGGTTGAAACTTGGATCACCGGGGGAAAAGGTAAAAAGGCTCAGCCCGAGAAAAATAGCCGTGAAAACAAGGGCCAGGGAGGAAAACTCGCGTCGAAGATGGGCGTGCCGTTCAATCATGTCATCACCAGGGCCGTGTTGTGTGTCCGGAAAATCGTATCCAATGCGTGCCTTGTTCCAAAAGCACACAAAGGCCACGGGACGATGTCCTTGGCCTTTGTGTGCTGCATGTCAGTGTCGGATTCCGTGAGAAAAAGGAACGGTTATCCGTTTTCCCTTCCCTGGTAATCCCCGGTTCTGGTGTCCACCTTGATCTTGTCCCCCTCATTGATGAATAGAGGGACGCTGACCGTGACCCCGGTTTCCAGGGTGGCGGGTTTGTTTGCACCGCTGACCGTGTCCCCCTTGAGACCGGGATCCGTGCTGGTCACTTCAAGGACCACTGACAGGGGAATCTCCAGGTCAATGGGTCGTCCCTGATAGTTCATGATCTTGATGGTCTGGCCGTCCTTGATGTACCCGCCCTTCCCGGCCATGATCTCTTCTTCCACGGAGGTCTGCTCGTAGGTGGTCAGATCCATGAATACATAGGCACTGCCGTCGTTGTACAGGTACTGCATTTCTTTGGTCTCCACGTCCGGCTCGGGAAATTTGGTCCCGGCGCGGAAGTTTTTTTCCACGACCGAACCGGTGAGCAGATTGCGCCACTTTGTGCGCATGAACGCACCGCCCTTGCCGGGTTTGAAATGCTGGAAGTCAAGGATCTCGCAGGGATCACCGTCGATCTCGATTTTTTTGCCTTTTTTGAAATCGGTTGTTGAAATCATGATATACTCCTCGGGAAGATGGAAAAAATGGATATAGGATACAGGATAACAGATAGAGGGTACGGGATATGAGATCCAGGGGACAGAACCAATGCCGGCATCCCGGACTTACGCCCTGCGCATTTTTTTGTGGTGATAAAACAATGCCTGGATCCCATATACATAGCCCATAACGCCCAGACCCGCAATGGTGCCGATGCAGGAGGGCGCGATGAGGCTCGTGTGCCGTAATGGATTGGACCGGGCGTGGACGTTGCTGATGTGGATTTCGATGCACGGGATATCGATCCAGGCCAGACAATCGGCCAGGGCCAGGCTGGTGTGGGTGTAGGCTCCGGCGTTGAGAACGAGGCCGGCGGTCTTGTCCTTCCATGCCCGTTCCAAACGGTCGATGAGTACGCCCTCGCTGTTGGACTGGAAGAAGTCCAAACCGATCCGGGCCGCATTGTCTCCCATGATTGTCGTGAGCATGGCCGGGATGCCGTCCATGGTTTCGGAGCCATAGACCTCGGGCCGGCGTTTGCCGATATATCCCAGGTTGGGGCCGTTCATGATCAGGATGGGCAGGGGATGGGGCATGTCGGGTCCTTGGAGGTGGGAAAAGTGCGCAGTTATAAAAAATGTGTGTTATTTTGCAGGGGGAGCATATACCGTAGGGGCGAAGACACCGGTGCGCCCCCACCCCCTACCGATGCAACCATCCATGCAGGACGGAAAAAAACCCTTTTTTCCGTCCCTGTTTTTTTTTCTCCAAAACGGCGATCCTGGCCGCCACCCGCGTGGCGTACTCGTCCTTATCACGTGTCGTGCCCACGGCATCGAGTTGTGGGATCACCGTTGGGTCGGGTTCTTCGAGTCCTCGAAGAACCTCGAGAGAAGGGCTGTAGTATTCGGTGACCAGAGCGAAGACCTCTTTGTCCCGGAGCCAGCGTTCAGGAATTTTTTGCGGGTCCATGTCCAGCAAATCGGCCAGGACACCCCGGGGGTGGGCAAAGCGTGCGACCATGGCAAACCTTTTGTGCTAGACGAATAGGGGAACCAACCAGTTGGCAAAGGCCAGCAATCCAAGAAGAAAGGGGAAGAATGTCAGGTAGAAGAAGAGTCGGCTCAGGCCGCTGAGTAATTTCATGGTGTCACCTGCTGAGGAAAATCTGTTGCATAAGTGATCAAAACCTCCGTGGGGCCTGATCAATCCTGCCGGTCTATAATGGCCTTGGCCGGGATGAGTCCGGTGGCACTGGCCGAAACGATGTTTCCGGCAACCCCTGGCCCGTCTCCGGCAACGAACAGCCCCTTGATGGCCGTTTCAAGTTCGTTGCTCGTTTCCACCTGGGTGGCGAAAAACTTGATTTCAGGGGCGTAGAGCAGGGTTTCGTTGTTGGCGATGCCCGGAACAGCGAGATTGAGCTTTTCCAGCCCCTCGACGATGTTGGTCAGGATCCTCTCGGGCAGGGCCATGGCCAGATCCCCACAGACCACATTGGTCAGGGTCGGTTCCACATAGCTTTTCCGGATCCGGGACCAGGTGGACCTCCGTCCCCGCTTGAGATCCCCGAACCGCTGCAGCAGTGGCTTGCCCCCGCCGATAAGGCTGGCCAGCTTGCCGATGGATTCTCCGTATGCCTGGTTGTCCGTCACCGGGTCGTTCAGGACCACCTTGGAAAGGAAGGCGAAATTGGTGTTGTCGGACTTTTTGTCCATGTAGGCGTGTCCGTTCACGCATACGAAATCCTGGTAGTTTTCCAGGGCCACGTATCCTCCCTGGTTGGTGCAGAATGTCCTGGTCTGGTCGTCGTATTTCTGGGTCTGGATGAAGAAGGTCGGGTCATAGATGATCTCGCAGAGATCCTGCATGATTTCCTTGTGGACCTCCACTCGGACGCCGACCTCTATTCCCCGTTGGTATAGAGGGAGTTGGTGCTTGTTGGCAATGGTCCCCATCCACTCGGCCCCGACCCTGCCGGGGGCCAGGATGACATTCTTGGCCGTATATGTTGCCCGGTTGGTGACCACCCCCCTGACCTTGCCCCGCTCCACGACAATATCTTTAGCTGTTTCCGAGGTGTGTATGGCGATATTCTCACGCATGGCCGAAACCATGTTGGACATGTGGTGTGGCAAGCGGTCACTGCCCAGATGCTTCTGTTTGATGAGCAACAGATCGACACCATGTTTGCGTGAACGTCTGCGGATGGCCTCGGCGGTGTCCATGTCTGTAGGGTAGACCTGGCCATCCATGCCATAGGCGTTAAATATCGCTTCGGTCTCTTCGATGAGTGCTCTGGCCTTGGACACAGGCAGGAATTGTGTCAGGTCGGTTTTGCCCAATTTGTGGATGAAATTGAGTTTTCCGTCGGAAAAAAGCCCGGCCCCGCCGATGCCCGAAAGGATATTGCATGGCCTGCATTTGATGCATTCGCCATGTTCTTCCCCGCTGATGGGGCATTTTCTTTTGAGGGAGGGTTTGCCCTTTTCGATGAGCAGGACACTCAGGTTCGAGTGCGCGGAAAGGTAGTAGGCGGAAAAGAGCCCTGCGGGGCCACCGCCGACTATGATGACGTCAAACGAGGTCTTTTTGGGATGTGAAGGATTCATATTCGGTTGGGTTGCAAGGTTTTCGTGTGGAGTTGCGGGGGCGTTTCTTCTGTCGGCATGGTTCCTTTCCAGGAAATCGGTACACTACCGCGCGCCAAACAGCATTGTACCCATAAACAGGACAACGGTGGCTTTGCAACAGGTTTTTCATCCATAATCGAGCGGGTGTTGCCTTTTGTCGCTCTTGTTATTCGATGCTATATTTTTCCAGAACTTCGTTCAGGGGTATGTCATGCTCGTCGATCGATCCCTGGTGGATGACATAGCGATACATTTTCCATTCAATGAGGTCTATCATATCGACCTGGCCGTTGGCGTTGTGGCCCAGGATACCCTGGATATTTTCAAGATAGGGCATATGGTCGATATAGACCCCCTCATATTCGAAATCCAGGGCGTTGTGCTGTTCAAAGATTTCGAAATCTTTGAACAGCTCGTGTATCTGCCCTTGTTTGTCAGCAGGGATGTTCCGGAGTTGTCCATAGAATCGGATATGTATGGCCATGAGTGTGTCCGCTGTTGTTTTGGGGGTGTGAACCTACCGGTCGCCGGGCCGGATGCCCGTGGTAGGGACGGTCAGGGACGCTTTGGTGTCCGTGGCGCAGATTCTTGCGGGACGGTACCACCCCAAAGAAGAATCATTGTCCCTTTGGGGGATCGGGGGCGCCGTTCTCGAGAAGATAACAGGAAATGCCCTTGAGTCCGAGCAGTGCGACGAGATAGGGGGCTTTCATTTCCGGGTCAAGGAGGATGATGGGGCACTCCTCCGTGGCCAACCCAAGGGTCCGTGTCCTGAGGGATATCCTGGCCTTGCCCGCTCGCCAGTGCAGGGTCATGTTTGTCGGCTGGGGGAGTATGCCGGGAAGAGGAGGCAGTCCGGGAACGGGAAACGTCGTCCCCTGTCGGTGTTTGGCGAGGTCGGGCAGATCCCCCCGAAAAACAGAAGGGATGTAGATGTCTCCGGGATTGATTGCTGTTCTGGGTATCGGACAGAGACGGTTGTTTGCCGTTTTTCGCCATTGGTTGAGTGTGATGTTTGCACGGTCAAGCAATGGGGCCAGGGGGGGCGGGAACGCGGCCGCCCCTTCCTGAGTGACCAAGAACGCGGATGTCTTCTGGGGAGAGGACCACATTGCGGTCACGACCAGGGCGTTTTGCAATGTGATGTGCAGGGAACCGACGTCACGCTCAACGGCCGCATTGGCCGGATAGAGGGATATCTTTTCCGGAAACCGTTGTGCCAGAGAGCGCATGACGCTGCGGGGGTACCAGTTGTCGGGGACTACGCACGGAAAAAGACCCGCAGTACCAATGTCCTTTGGAAAACGTTCGCTTTTTGATCGGGGAACAAGAACCAGTGTCTGGCCCCAGGGGGCTTCCATGATTGGGGTGGGGGTTGTTTCTATGCGCAACCACCCCTTGCCTGGGCGGGGAAAAAAGACCGCTTTGCCGGGAGTGACGGTAAAACCGAGCCGTTCCAGAAATGTCGTCGTGTATATTTTTGCCTGATCGGGAGGAAGATGTCCGTGGATTGGTCGGTCGGAAGGCGGCAAAGGCGAAGGTGCGACGACCTTGCGTACAAGAACGCTAGCGTTCTCTTCTTCCGGAAGGTTGCTCCCGGCGGGATGTGGGACGGCAATGGTCTGGCCGGGATGTACCAGGTTGATATTGGTGAGGGTCGGGTTGGACGAGAGGAACCGGTCCATATACGTATGGATGATCTGTTGGGTCCCCATGCCGGTTATGCGTTGCAGAACCCCAAAGAGGGTGTCTCCCCGTTTGAACGTGTAGGTTGTTTGCTGGTTCGGAGGAGTGGACCGGGAAAGGGGGTCCGGGCGTTTTTTTCGTGATGGGGGCCCGGACCCCTTGTCCTGTGTTTTTTCCGGAAGTGGTAGCCGGATGACCTGGCCCGGATGGATGGGCTGATCGGGATCAAAGGCCGGGTTGAGTGTGCGGATACGCTCTATGACTTCTGGAATATTCTTTTGGGGGACCCCCTGTTCCCGGATGATGGCATAGAGATGATCCCCCGGCTTGACCGTATAGGATATACTGGAGGGGGGGGGCGCATTCTTTGAAAAATACAGCCGTGGCGGAGCGGCCAATACGTGGGGGCAGAACGGACCTGCAGACGCTGCGATCATGGAAAGGATGGCCAGGCAATATATCAAGGACGATGCGGCTGCAGCGCCCTCTCCTGGAAGGGGTCGATTTCTGGAATTCTTTCGCATGGAACCTGGGGGGCGGAATGTGGTACATCTCACAGGTGGTGGCGATCCCCTGCCATATCACTGGAATGTGGCCGGAGCGTTGAAAAACGATGTTGCAAATTGCAAGAAAATGCAATGAAAAAACAGGCGGAGTTGTTGACCCAGGAACCATGACCACGTAATCAAAGGGGATCGGAAGGGCACGGCGTGGTCGGTCAGCAGGACGGCCGGTCGGCTATACAACGATTGTTTTGTACAACCGCTGATATTGGAATAACAACAAGGAGCAAATATGTTTGTTGGACTGAAGATGATCAAGGATACGCCGACCATCGATCCGGATACCCTGATTGTGGAGGCCGATCGGATCATGGAGAAAAACAGGCTGTGGATGCTGATGGTCCTCAAGGACGGCAAGCTGGTGGGATATGTGACCAAGGAGGACATCCGTTCGGCCCTCCCTTCCCCGGCAACCACCCTGAGCAAACATGAACTCAATTATCTTCTGGGAGAATTGACGGTCAAGGAAGTCGTCAAGAAAAATGCACCGAGCGTCCAGCCGGAAATGGAGATCGAGCGCGCCGCCCAGATAATGTATGAACAAAATCTTGCAGGGCTGGCCGTTGTGGACGGGGCCAACCGTTTTTTGGGGTATATCAGCCGCAGCGTCATGCTGGAAGTTTTGGTCGAAGAGATGGGCTTGACCCAATCCGGAAGCCGCATTTGTCTCGAGGTGGAGGATAGGAGTGGGATCATGGCCGGAGTGACCCGGACCATTTCCGATATGGGGGTCAACATCATCGCCACCGGGACGTTTTATCACGCCAATAAACGGCTGGTCGTATTCCGGATCGGTGTTGAGGATCCCGGTCCGGTAATCGGATCGCTCCAGGACAAGGGATATTGCGTTATCAATCCCGGTGATGTGGCCAAGGAATGGGGGGTGATCTGAGGTCGGCTAGCTAGCAGTGGCCTGCAGTGGAACAAAAAAAAGGACCGGTACTCCGGTCCTTTTTATTTGCAATATATTTTTTTTAGGATTATCAGCAGGAACAAGACCCACTACACCCTGAGCAATCGGACTGGTCCATTTTCATGCTCGAGGATACGGAAAATCCGTAATGCTGGTCGAATTCTATCTTGATAGGTGCTGCTGTTGTCATCAAAGCCTTGTCGACCACAAAGGTGAAGTCGCCAAAGGAGTATGCGTTGTCGGTTTCTTTTTGCTCATCCAGAGCAAGTGCCAGGCGCGGACCGCCTCAGCCCGCGGCCATATATACCCGGATGGGTATTATTTCCTGATTTTCAAACTGTCTCTCCAGCTGCTCCTGGGCAGCCTTGGTCAATTCAAACATGGTTTCCCTCCTCTGTTCAAAAAAGTTCGGTGCTTGGTAAATGGCGGGTAGGGCTTTGTCAAATGGACCGTGCCCGGAACCCGCCTCCCTGCGGCGGCATGGTGCCCATGCCGCCGCAGGGAGGTATGGGACGTAGCCTTTTTGGCGAAAATAGAAAATAAGCATCCGGGTTTTGTTGTCAATATCCCGGAGCGCAAGAGGGTGGGACACGGGGAGAATTTTGCCAGGTGAAGGACTGCAACCGTTTGGATCCACAAGAAAAAGGATGATCACATGGACAGAGAACCGGCATCAGTGCTCATTATCGATGACGAACCCCTTATCCTGGAAACATTGGGAGACTATATGGGGGAGCGGGGGTTCAAGGTACTCCTCGGCCATGGAGGACAACAGGGACTGGATCTGTTCGCCTCGAACCGGCCGGATCTTGTTTTGGTCGATCTGCGTATGCCTGAGGTCGATGGGCTCGAGGTCATGGAACAGATCACCAGAAGATCCCCGGAAACACCGGTTATCGTCGTTTCCGGTACAGGGGTGCTCCAGGATGCCATCGATGCCCTGCGGACTGGGGCATGGGATTTTGTCACCAAGCCGTTGACCAACTTTGCCGTGCTCGACCATGCGGTGAATATGGCCATGGAGCGCGGTCGGCTGATCTGCGAAAATGCCCGGTACCAGAAACATCTCGAGGAGGAGGTGCGTGCACGTACTGCGGACCTGGAGCGTGAGATCGCGGAGCGCAAACATATTGAGGAAGAGCTCCGTGAAAGCGAGCGGAAGTTCCGTGATCTGAGTATCAAGGATGGGCTCACGGGACTCTACAATGCACGGTATTTTTTCAGTCAGATAGAATCCGAGCTCGAGCGGTGCAACAGGTATGGGCACGCATTGTCCCTCATCCTGATGGATATTGATGATTTCAAGCAGTACAACGACACATACGGCCATCTAAGTGGTGATCAGGTCCTCGTGTGTTTGGCCAAGGTGATCTTGAAAATGGTCAGAAAAAATGACATCGCCTTCAGATACGGGGGGGAGGAGTTTGTCATCCTCCTGCCCGAGACAGAGGCCAGGGAGGCAGTGGCCGTTGCAGACAGAATCAGGGACGGTTTTGCCCGGAAGGATCAGTGCGCCGGGTCCCGCGAACATGTTTACAAAACGATCAGTGTCGGCGTGGCCGAATACGACCCCGGAGAGACCTCTTCCAGACTTATCGGTCGGGCCGATCGGAACATGTATGTTGCCAAGGCACAGGGAAAGAACAGGATCGTGTTTTAAGCGCTATAGGCAAGGGATGGCCTTTTTTATGTCGGAAGCAGATTCGCACAATGCCCTGGGGGCATTGAAGCAGTACGATGCCTTCAGTCACGCCCTGTTCGAGAGATCCGGTGGTGCTTTTTTTATCCTTGATGAAGAGGGCGAGATACTGATGGTCAACGGTGAAGCCGCTTCACTCACCGGTTACTCCCCCAAGGAACTCTCGGCCTTCCCGCTGCAAAAAATTCTCCCGGAAGGCATGGGAGAAATCTTTATGGACCAGCATGCCCGCCTTTTCAGGGACGGGGTTTCCTCCGTCGATTACAAACTATGTTTTGTATCCCGGCATGGGGAGGCAAAAGAGGCCGTGGTCACGGAATCAGAGATTCCGGATTCGCGGCATGTCATCTTATCGGCATGGTGCACCGGAAAAAAGCATGAACTCAAGGATTCCCTGAAGCTACAGATGACGGTCTTCCAACAATTTTTGGCCAATTCTCCCCTGGCCACCTGTATGGTGGATACCTTGGGCGCGGTCATCTTTGTCAATGAGGGGTTTACTCGGCTTTTTGGATTCCATTTCCATGAGATGAAGGAGGGAGGGGGGGAGGTCCTCTATCCCCAGGACCACAAGAAAAGCGAAGTCCGCTATCTGCACTCCGTGCTTGCCGAAAAGACCGTCCAGGTGGAAACCACGCGCAGGCACAAAAACGATGTTCTTATTCCTGTATCGATCACGGGGTATCCTCTGGTTATTGGAGGAGAGAATCTCGGTGGTGTATTCGTATACACGGATATTTCCGAGCGTAAGTCCTACGAGGCGGAACTGACCCGGCAGGCACTCCATGACACCCTGACACAACTCCCGAACCGGGCCCTCTTCATGGAGCGCTTGGACTATTTCCTGATGCGCTGCCACCGCGACCCATCGAAGGGAACCGCGGTATTCATGGTCGATCTCGACAGATTCAAACTGGTCAACGACAGCCTGGGACATCTGACCGGCGATGCCCTGTTGGTCCGTGTTGCCAGGCGGTTGGAAAACTGTCTGCGACCCTTGGACACCGTGGCCCGGCTAGGTGGGGACGAGTTCGGGGTTATCCTTGATACCTATGATGACAAACAGGATGTGGTCCGGATTGCCAAACGGATCATCGGGGAGATCGCCAAGCCTATAGTCATCGGTTCGAACAGGGTGTATTCCGGCGCGAGCGTGGGTATTGTCTTTGTAAATGGAGCGTATGGACGGTCCGATGATATCTTGCGGGATGCGGATATCGCCATGTACAGGGCAAAAAGTCTGGGGCGGGGCAGGTTAAAGGTGTTCAGCAAGAACATGCACGAAAACGCCGTTGAAACGATGAGCCTCGAGAACGACATCCGTCAAGGCATTGCCAACGATGAGTTTTTTGTTGCGTACCAGCCGATCATCTCGCTTGAATCCGGAGGAATAACTGGCGTCGAGGCCCTGGCCCGATGGGACCACCCCTTGAAAGGATCGATACCGCCGGCACGGTTCATCCCCCTTGCCGAAGAGAGCGGCTTGATCGTTTCGCTGGGCAAAACTATTCTGAACCGGGCCTGTGAAGATATGGTACGTTGGCGCAAACTCTCTCCGCAAAGTGCCCCGCTGCTCTTGTCCGTGAACATGTCCCCAAAGCAGTTCGTCCAACCGGACCTGGTCGATTCGGTGACCTACATCCTGGCCAAGACCGGATTGCCCCCCGAATATTTAAAGCTCGAAATTACGGAATCGGTCATCATGGACAATGCCAAGGAGGTGGTCACCAAGCTCGAATTGTTCCGGAAGATGGGGATCAAATTCAGCATCGATGACTTCGGTACGGGATATTCATCGATGGGATACTTGCAGAAGTTTCCCGTGGACCAGCTCAAGATCGATCTAAGTTTTGTGCGCGACATGCACATGAACAATGACAACCAGGAAATCGTCCGGGCTATTATACGGTTGGCGCACAGCTTGCGGCTCAACGTGGTCGCGGAGGGGGTCGAGCAGTCCGTGCACAAGGAACTGCTCTCGTCCATGCAGTGCGATTTTGGGCAGGGGTACTTTTTTTCCCGCCCGGTATCTGCAGAGGCCATACAGGTTTTGCTCGAGGAGAGTGATTGATTGCAAATCTATCTCGTTGGTGGGGCGGTCCGGGATGGTTTGCTTGGCAGGCCCGTGCATGACCGGGACTATACGGTCATAGGAGCGGACAAGGAGACCTTTATGCAGGCCTTCCCCCATGCCAGGCCTGTCGGGAAGAAGGTGCCCGTCTATTATGTGGACGGGGACGAGTACACCCTTTCTGGAGCCGCAACCATCCAGGAGGATCTCCTCGAACGTGATCTAACCATAAATGCCCTGGCCAAGGACGCACGGGGGAGGATCATTGCCCATCCCAGGGCCCTTGAGCACCTGGAAGAGAAACTTCTCTATCCGGTCTCGGGGGCCAATTTTTTTGTCGATCCCGCAAGGGTGTTCCGGGCGGCCCGTTTTGTTGCGTGTCTGCCGGGGTTCTGTGCGCATCCGGAGCTTGAGCGGCTCATGCATCGGGTGGTCGCTGCCGGAGGAACCGGCACGCTCCCGGCTGAACGTGTGGGCAAGGAATTGCTGGCCGGTCTGGCGTGTCCTGTGCCCGCCATGTTCCTGCGGATGTGCCAAAAGGTGGGCGCCCTGTCCGTATGGTTCGAGGAATTGGAGCGTGGGGTAACGATCCCTGCGGGCCCCCGTCCATTCCATGACGGGTCGGTGTTCGAACACTCGTGTCAGGTCATGGACAGGCTGGCGGGCGACCCGCTTCTCGTATGGATGGGGCTTTGTCATGATCTGGGGAAGACCGTTACCGATCCTGGTTTGTGGCCGGCACACCATGGCCATGACAGGGCAGGGGTGGACATTGCCCAAAAAATGGGGGGACGGCTGCGTCTGCCGGGGGCGATGGTACGGGCAGGGATGGCTGCGGCCAGATGGCACATGGTGCTGGCCCGCTACGGGCAATTGCGTCCGGGGACCCGGGTGGATCTTTTGGGCGCAGTGGGTTCGGAGAAATTGCTTGCTCGATTGTGTGCGCTCACGGTTGCCGATGGGGGAGAAGAGGTGACGGCCTTGGTCCTTAGGGATTTGAAGATTGTCAAGCAGGTGCATCTTAGCAAACCATGGCAGGGGCTGGGAAAACGGTCCGGTGAGCATTTAAGGGAGATGCGCGCCCAGGCACTGGCCGACGCGGCCTCTGATTCCGGGTAGACCCGCCCCCGTTCAAACGCTCGCCTGCTTATGCGGGACAGGGCGGGGTATGTTTTTTTTGGGCATGTTCCCACCAGTGTTACCCTTCCTTTGTCCGGCGCAAGAGCAGATCCGCCTCTTCTCTAAAGAGGGGCTTGCTCAAATAAAAGCCCTGCACCTTCTCGCACCCCAGATTGCCCAGCCATTCCAGTTGGTTCTTTGTTTCCACCCCCTCCGCGACCACCTCCTTGTCCAGTGAATGGGCCAGAGCCAGAATGGCCCTGGCGATGACCCGGCTCTTGGGATTGGTGTCCAGATCCTTTATGAACGAACGGTCGACCTTGAGGGTGTCCACCGGGAGTTTTTGCAGATAGGACAGGGAAGAATACCCCGTGCCAAAGTCATCCACGGCCAAATAGATTCCCAGCGTTTTGAGCCTGTTGAGCACAACATGGCTGGTTCTGGGGTGTTCCATGAACGTGGACTCGGTGATTTCGATCTCCAATGCACCGCCGGGTAAGCCATGCCGTTCGAGTGTTTCCTGAATGCGGTCCACCAGATATGGGTGGGTCAGTTGGCGGGCGGAGAGATTTACGGCCATGACCAAATCTGGATCGGAAGAACCCCGCCACTGGGAGAGGGTGGCGCAGGCCGTTTCCAGGACATGCAGACCCAGAGGGTGCATAAGGCCGGTTTCCTCGGCTATGGGGATGAAAATATCCGGGCCGATAGGTCCCTTGTCCGGGTGGTCCCATCTGGCAAGGGCCTCAAATCCGTTGATCCCCAGAGGGTCAATGGAGTATATCGGTTGGTACGCAACCTGTATCTCCTGTTGTTCGATGGCCCTGCGGAGATCGTTTTCAAGACTCATGGTCTCCACGGCCTGATTGTGCATCTGCTTGTTGAATACCCGGAATCTGCCCGGTGCGTTTTTCTTGGCCTCATACATGGCGATATCCGCATCCCTGATGATATTTTCCGCTTGGGAATACTCCGCCGTATTGATGACAATGCCGATGCTCGCGTTGGTATGGACGGTCTTGGCTTCTATCTTAAAGGGTTGGGTAATGGCTACGAGGATACGTTTGGCCACGGATATGATTTCTCGGGGGGTGTGGAAGTCTTCGATGAGAATGGCGAATTCATCCCCGCCAAGCCGGGCAATGGTATCCTCGCCCCTGAGGAGGGGACCGATCCGCTTGGCCAATTCCACCAGAAGGTGGTCGCCAGTAGGGTGTCCCATGCTGTCATTGATTGTCTTGAACCGGTCCAGGTCGATCATCATGACAGCGAAATTGTAGCTCTGGTGACGTCTGGCGCGTTTGAGGCACCGGTCGAGGCGGTCCGAGAACAGGGCCCTGTTGGGCAGATCGGTCAGCGGGTCGTGCATGGCATAAAAGGCCATTTGGTCCTCACCCTGCTTACGGTCGAGGGCCAGGGCCGTCTGCTCGGCAATGGCGAAGAGAACGTCGAGGTCTTTTTCCCTGAATCGGTTAACATCATGGTAGTCTTGGACGCAAAGGACCCCCCTTGTCTGGCTGCCGATGATGATCGGCACCCCGAGCCAGGCCACGGGCTTGGGCCCTTTGCGCCGGTCCAAGAGCGGACTTTCCCGGGTCAGAAAAAGGGGTTTTTCGTTGCGCAGAACCCAGTTGGTCAGACCGGGTTGGTCTTCGTTGAGATCGGTTTCAATATGGTCGTAGCAGCGTCCTGAATCGTATTCGTCCACGAAATAGGGAAAGGTGATCATGTGGTTGTCGGGGTTCCAGAGGGCGATAAAGAAATTGTCCGCACCGAGGAGTTCCTTGAGCGTCTGGTGTATTTCCCTGAAAAGATACTTGGTGTCGCGCACCCGGTTGGCCATGGTGGAAATGCGCAATAGGGCCTCGAGCACGAGCTCGTTCATCTTTCTTTCCGAAATATCGATGTGCGAACCGGCCATGCGGTAGATATTGCCCTGTTCGTCCCAACGTCCGGTTCCCCTTCCCTGGATCCATTTGTACGTTCCGTCCTTACATCTCATGCGGTACTCGATCTCAAAACACGGATTGTCGGGAGAGAGATTGTTGTTGGCGGCCATGACCGGGGCATGGTCTCCGGGGTGGATGATCTCCTTCCATGCCCCGATTGTGTCCGGGAATTCTTCCGGGGCATAGCCGAGCATTCTTTTCCATCGGTTGGAAAAATAGACCTTGTCGGTCCGTCTGTCCCAGTCCCATATGCCGGTACTGTTCGCCTCGACGGCCAGGGAAAAACGCTCCTGGCTCTGTTTGAGGGCTAGTTCGGTCTTTTTGAATGCGGAAATATCCCGGATGCACTGGATCGTTGCCGGTACCTTTGTCTGTTCGTCCAAGAGCCGGGTCGCCGTGAACCATACAAAGGACCCACGTCCCCCGTAGGATTCAGGTATATACTCTTCGGCGTTTATGCCCTGGTCATTCCGCTGCAATGACGGGTAGGAACGGGCGAGTTCACTCTCCTCAAGATCCAGGCATTCGGCGAGAAAAGGGGTGTATGGGGCGAGATCGGGCACGGAACTCCCCTTTTTTCCGATGATTGTTGACTTGGGAACACTGGTCAGCTTTTCCATGGCCTTGTTCCAGGCGATGACCCTATGGGATGCATCGAGAACAAAGGTGGCATCGGGAAGAAAATCGATGATCTGATCAAGTTGACGCCTGGCCGCTTCCACGCGTCTGTTGCTGAGAATCTGGTTGATGATCACGGCTAAGGTCACGGCCAGGAGGGTGACGATGCCGGCGAGCATGTACCTCTGTGGCCAGAGTGTGTTCAGATGCTTGTTGACCTCGTTGTCCGGTGCGGAGATGGCAACGATGAATTTTTCCCGGGTCGGGAGCAGGGGGGCCGCGGTCCAGGCCACGAGTTTACGCCTGACGGTCTCTCCCCGGGCGACGGAGAATGTATATGTCCCGGTTCCATGGTTTTCGCGGACCATGCGTCTATCGATACGCTGGAGATCCCCGTGGCCGGCATGGAGAGAATCAAAGACATTACGGCCAATGATGGCGGATTCGTGGTCGAACAAGACGGTCCCGTCGGAGGAAAGGAGATAGGCCGCTCCGTATTTCCCCGAGCGTATCGGATCGATATACCGTGCAACGATCGGGGCCATGTCAACGATCAGCCCCAGGAGTGTACGGTGGCCGGCAACGGGGGAGAAGTCGACGGTTATGTGTGCCAATTGTCGGGTCGGGGAGGCGAAAAAGTCGATCCAGCATCGGTATCCTTTTGTGAACGGTGTTGGCATCCGTTTGCCGGAGACGGAATGTCGGCTGAAGTCTGCGTACCAATGTTCCTGCCCCGGAACGCTGGAAAAGATGGCCCGACCCGGATCCGTGGATTGGTAGAGAACCCCAAAGACCATTTCAGGACAGGCCATGGCAATATTTTTGACATTGTTCCCGAACGTTGGAAAATCGACTTTTTTGTCAGACAATTGAGCGATGGGTTTTTTGAGAAGGTGGGGGAACTTGTTGGTGTACATATCGAAAACCTGGGTCAATCCCCTGGCAGCAAGATATGTTTGTCGGTATTGTTGTTTGTTGAAAAGTTGTTCCTGGTGCTCCACGGTCCGTTTGTCCAGTACGTGGAAAACAGCGGCCAGAACGGTCAGGGAAAGAATGAACGTCACCAGGGTCCAAACGATGGGTTTTTGCTGGGGCGCCTTGAGAAAGGATTGTAGGGTTTTCATCGGTCGGTATTTCATCGAGTGGGGTTGCCTCTGCAAGAAAGTGGCTCCAGGAATGCGATTATGGTCATAACTCTAGAAATGGACAGGTGTCTTCTACGGGAAGCTTTGAGATTTGTCATTATTCCGGATCCGGGTTCCAACCCATTTTTCTTTTTTGGGGTACCGAACAACCGATCCGGAGTGCTCGTTTTTTCGAAGAACTATTTTTTGGGCCATGGTTCCGTGAAAATTGATTGACGCAAGTCTTGCTTGTCACTACGGCACGGGGTGAGGATACTATTTACGGTGTTGGATACGTAGAAGTTCGGAAGGATTGCGTTTTCATATCCTTCGCGTGTGTTGAAAAACCATCACGGGAATTACAGTTCAGCGTGACAAGGAAGGTGGGAGATGTTGAGGCGGGTGTATCGAGGATTGCGGATCTGGCTGGTTTGGATGATCGTTGCATTGTGCGGTGCGGGGGGAGTGGTCGCTGGTGACTATATGGGAACCACGTCCTGTGCCGAGTGCCACGAGCAGGAATACTCGAATTTTATGAAGTATTCGAAAAAAGCGCATTCCTGGAAGGGCGTGGAAAAGATGTTGCCCAAGCTGGAGCCGGCTGAGCGGAAGACCTGTTTCCGATGTCATACGACAGGGTACAAAAAAGGAGGGTTCGTGTCCTATGAAAAAACGCCGGAGTTTGCCGATGTCGGGTGCGAGACCTGTCATGGGCCCGGCAAGGACCATGTGGAGAGTGGCGGGGACCCTGTATTGATAATCCCCTCTCCGACCATAGACTCGTGCACCCAATGCCATAATTCCCAGCGGGTCAAGGACTTCAACTACAAACC
Source organism: Desulfoplanes sp. (assembly GCF_054921335.1). Lineage (NCBI taxonomy): Bacteria > Pseudomonadati > Thermodesulfobacteriota > Desulfovibrionia > Desulfovibrionales > Desulfoplanaceae > Desulfoplanes > Desulfoplanes sp. The sequence continues at coordinate 31,400 of NZ_JBUDSQ010000008.1, forward strand.
CTTGCTCCACAGCGGCGCGCACTAGGAGGGCCCATGAATATTTTTAAGAAATCCCTCAACGCCAAGATAGGTCTGCTGGTATCCTTGCTTTCCCTACTGTCTTTTAGCGTTATTGTCGGACTTGCCATATACTGGCAATATACCGGCATGATCGGACAGCTGGGTGATGGCTTGAACCGTTCTGCGGAATTGCTTTACCATTCCATCGAGCGTCCCATGGTCATCGGTGATGATGCTGCCACCCGCGAGGAAATCAAGGATGTGTCCAAGAGGTTTCCCGATACCAGTCTGTTCCTCACCGATTTTAGAGGGAATGTTACGTACAGCACCGATCCCAAAGCCGCGAAAAAGGAATTTTCCGGCTACTATAGTGATCCAACAATCGGAGCGTTCGCCCTTCAGGGACTGAAAAGGAAGATGGCGGATAATACCCTGGTCAAGGTTGGCTCTAAAGACCTTTTTGTCCGTTCGGTCTCGATCATGAACGAGAAGTCCTGTTACCATTGTCATGGCTCCTCCAAGAAGATTCTTGGGACCATGGTTTTTGTCCAGAATGTTACGGAGCATGTTGGAACGATCAATGGCCATATCGTCAAGATTGTTCTCGTGTGCCTTGTCGGATTGGTTCTATTGATCGGACTGGTCACCTGGTTCATCCACGGCGGAGTCATAAACCGCGTGGCCTCGATAGTCGCGGCCTCGAACAAGGTCGCACAAGGGGATTTTTCTGCCAGTTTTGATGATGGCTCGCCTGACGAGCTTGGAGTCCTTTCCGCCAACCTGGGAAAAATGGTCGGGACCCTCAAGGAACAGCTCGGATTTTCCAAGGGGATCCTGCTTGGAATGACAGTGCCCTGCTATGTGGTCGATGAGAACGAGAATATTACCTTTGTCAACCAGGCGTCTCTGGATCTTGTCGGCCTTGAAGGCAGTTCCGAGGATTTCGTGGGTACCTCCGTCGCCCAATTCTTGTATGAGAACCCGGAACATCCCACCGTGGTCGGCAAGGTCATGCGGGAGAGGAGCACCATTGAAAAGCAGCACGTGGATGTGAACAACCGCCAGGGAAAGAGCGTCTATGGGCTGATCGATGCTGCCCCCCTCTATGATCTGGACGAGAAACTTATCGGGGCCTTTGCCATCATCACGGATCTTTCGGAGTTCCAGGCCCAGCAGCGGACCATTGAAGAACAGAACGCGATTATAGCCGATGCGGCCAAGAATGCCCATGATATTTCAGGGAGCGTTGCCACCGCGGCCGAAGAAATGGCTGATCAGGTTGCCCAGGCCAGCCGGGGGGCTGACGAACAGCGGGCCCGGATCACGGAGATGGCCACTGCCGTTGAGCAGATGAACGCCACGGTTATGGAGGTTGCCCAGAATGCATCTGAAGCGGCCGCCAATGCCGACCAGACAAAGGAGCAGGCCCAGACAGGCATGACAGACGTCAACCATGCCATCGATGCCATCGGGACGGTACAAAAGCGGGTCCATCAGATGAAAACCCATATGGACGAGCTTGGCACCCAATCCGATGAAATCGGAAAAATTATCAACGTGATCAACGATATCGCCGACCAGACCAACCTTCTGGCCCTGAATGCGGCCATTGAAGCGGCCCGGGCCGGCGAAGCCGGACGTGGATTTGCCGTGGTCGCCGATGAGGTCCGTAAATTGGCTGAAAAGACCATGTCCGCGACCAAGGAGGTCGCTTCCGTTGTCCATGGTATCCAGAACGGGACCCAGACCAGCTTAAAGGAGATGGACCAGGCCAATGGGGAAGTTGAACAGACCGCCCGGCTCGGTAAACAGGCGGGTGTTTCACTCGAAAAGATCGTCGGCTTTGTCGAAGCCTCTGCCGATCAGGTCCGGGCCATTGCCACCGCCTCGGAAGAACAATCCGTTTCTTCGGAGCAGATCGCCAGGTCTTCGGAAGAGGTGAATATCATTGCCTCGGAAACCGCCCAGGCCATGAATGAATCCTCAAACGCCGTGAATAATCTTTCCCAATTGGCCGCGGATTTGAATGCGATCATTGAGAAAATGCGCGGATAGGAGCGCGGGGTACCGGATACTCTTGGTGGACCAAACGGGCCCAGAGCAACACTCCGTTTCCATTCCCCGGAATCATGCATTTGATTCCGGGGAATGTTTTTTTGGTATTGTTTCATGCTTGAATGCCTGTGTCTGGTGGGGTATATTTTTTGATCCAGTCGTTTGGTATCCGGTTCGAGGAAAAGGTTTTCAGTTTCTAACAAAGGAGAAAGAACGTATGATCACACGAGAAGAAGCCCTTGGGCTCCTGCATTCTAATATTACGGAAAAGAATCTCATCAACCACAGCCTGGAGTCCGAAGCCGTACTCAGGGCCCTGGCCCGGGAGAAGGGGCAGGATGGGGAGGTCTGGGGACTTGCCGGACTGCTCCATGACCTTGACTACTCCCAGGTGGCCGACACCCCGGAAAAGCACGGCATGGTGGGGGCGGACATGCTCGAGGACAAGCTTCCGGAAGAGGCGGTATACGCCATCCGGGCCCATAACGACATGACCGGGGTCGAGCCCAAGACCGACCTGGATTTTGCCCTCAGGTGTGGAGAGACCGTGACCGGGTTGATCCATACCGCGGCATTGGTCAGGCCCACACGTATGGAGGGGATGAAGGCCAAGAGCCTGAAAAAGAAGATGAAGGACAAGGCCTTTGCCGCCTCGGTCAACCGGGACAATATCCGGGAGTGCGACAATATAGGCATGGAACTGGGGGATTTTTTGACCCTGGCCATTGGTGCAATCGCAGGGATAGCCGACCAGGTCGGCCTGACCCAGGAAGGATAGAGCGCATGGGATCCGGATGCAGGACATTTCTGGGCAACCGGCTCGAGGATCTGGTGGACCGCCTGGCCGAGGGTATCGGTCGTCCTCTGGACGACCCTTTTGAGCCGGAGTGCGTTATTGTCCAGAGCCAGGGCATGGCACGGTATCTTTCACTTGAGCTGGCCCGCCGTTGGCACATCTGCGCCAATATGAGCTTTCGGTTTCCGGTGGTTTTTTTTTATGATCTGTTCAAACTCCTGCTTCCGGACACGCCCGAAGAGTATCCCTTTGCCAAGGAGAACATGGCCTGGGAACTCATGGATATCCTGCCCGGATTTGCCGAACAATCCCATGGAGGACCGGTCGCCGGGTATCTGAGCGACAGGCGGGATCTCAAAATGTACCAGCTGGCCGAAAAGATCGCCTACCATTTCGACCAGTACCTCATCTTCCGACCGGATATGATCCAGGCCTGGGAGCGGGGTGGAACCATGCTCGCGGACAACGGGCACGAGATCTGGCAGGCGTCTTTGTGGCGGGAACTCGTGGGACGGCTGGGGGGGCATGGACACCGCGCTGCGCTGACCCGGCGGTTTCTAGATCGTCTGGATGCGGTGGATACCCTGCCCAAGGGGGTCCCGCAGCGGATTTCCGTGTTCGGGATCTCGAGTCTTCCCCCCCTGTATCTGGATATTCTGAGCGGGCTGGGAAACCGTACTCCCGTGGACCTGTATCTTCTCAGTCCGTGCAGCGAGTACTGGGCAGACATTGTTTCTCTCAAGGAAAAGGCGCGGCTGGCAGTGACCAAGGGAATCGACGCCGGGGCCGAACATGTTGAAACCGGCAACGACCTGCTCGGGTCATTGGGGCGGCTGGGACGCGACTTTCAGGATCTTCTTCTTGCAGGGGGGCTTCTGGAGCGGGACATGCAGATTTTTATGGAGCCGGGCGAGGATACCCTCCTGCATGAGATCCAGGGGGACATCCTGCGTATGGAAAATCCTCCCGAGCAGGGACGCGGGGGGTTCGAGATCGATGATTCCGTACGCATCGGTTCCTGCCACAGTCCCATGCGGGAGATGGAGGCCCTGCACGACCATCTTCTGGACCGCCTCGAGAAACGCCCGGAACTTGTGCCCGAGGATATCGTGGTCATGTGCCCGGACATCGGGATCTATGCCCCGTATATCCAGGCCGTGTTCGGGGCCCGCAGGGGAGAGGCGACCTTCATTCCCTTCCATATCGCCGACCAGACCAGGGAACAGGAACACCCGGCCGTCAAGGGATTCTTTCAGGTTCTGGACCTGACGACCTCCCGGTTTGAGGCCTCTGCCGTGCTTTCGCTCCTTGATTCCCCCTTTTTCCGGGAAAAGGCCGGACTTGATACCGAAGATGTGGACATTGTGCGTACCTGGGTGGCGGGCGCGGGCATCAACTGGGGGACGGACGCGGATTTCAAGCAGGAACTCGGGCTGCCAGGGTATCGCGAGAATACCTGGGTTGCCGGGGTTGAGCGGATGCTGCTTGGGGTGATGCTGCCGGAAAGGATTTGGGAGAAGACAGGAGACCGGAGGCGGGAGACCGGAAGCCAGAGGAAAGAAGACAAAGAGCCGGTATCGGATGGAGGGGTGATTGTTCCCTTTGATCCCATCGAGGGGGGGCAGGCGGAGGTTCTTGGGCGGTTTGTGGAGTTTTTGCGGGTTTTGTTTGCGCATGTGGGTAATCTGGACCGTCCGCGCTCCGTGGCGGCCTGGCGCGAGGCCCTGGCCGGGCTGGTGCGGGATCTGATGCAGGCCGGGGATGTGCTGGCCGAGGGGCTGCTGGAGCTGGTCACCGGTATTGAAGAGGTCTGTGCCCGGGCCGAGGCGAGCGGGTTTGAGGGGGAGCTGGATTTTTCCACGGTACGCTATCTGCTCAAGGGCGCCTTCGGGGAAGTGTCTTCAGGGGGGCGTTTTCTGTCCGGCGGAGTGACCTTTTGCACGTTGCAGCCTATGCGCAGCATCCCCTTCGGGGTCGTCTGTCTGGTTGGGCTTTCCGATGGTACCTTTCCGCGTCAGGACCGGTCGCCGGGATTCGATCTCATCCGCGCGGCTTCGCGCAAGGGGGATCGCTCCCTGCGCATGGACGATAGGTACCTTTTTCTGGAGGCTCTCATATCCGCCCGGGACGAGATCTATTTTTCCTATCTGGGCCAGGATGTGCGGGACAATACGAGTCTGCCGCCCAGTGTTCTTTTGAGCGAGGTCATGGATTATCTGGACAGGTATTATCCCATGGCTCAGGGAAGGCTCTCGGAGGTTTTGACCGTAAGGCATCGGTTGCAGGGGTTCCACCCAAACTATTTTGATCCGGCTTTTCCCCTCACAAGCTATGTTCGGGACAATCTGGAGGGGGCGGTGAAATTGGTCCAGCCAAGAATAGCCTCTCCCTTCATCCAGGGCGAGCTGCCGGATCGGGAAGAACCCGTCCGCGATCTCCGGTTGGATGCCTTGCATGGTTTTTGGAAAAATCCGGCCAGGTTTCTGGTGCACCATCGCCTGGGCATCACCCTGCACGGCCGTCAGGAAGGACCGCAAGACGTGGAGCCCCTGGAACGGTTGGATTACTTGGTCAGCTACCTGCTGGGAGAGGATCTCATGCATGCGGACCAGGGGGGATGGGAAGAAGCCTTTGTCCGTGCCAGGGGGACCAATGTGCTTCCCCCGGGAAACATGGGGCGGCGGCAGTTCGACGCGTTGCTGGACGGTGTGGAGGCCATGCGCACCCGGGTGGCGGATATTACCGGCGGGGCTGATCCTCTGGAACCTCTTTCCGGAACCATTGTCTGTGCACACCACGATGTGCAGGCCATGCTCGGTGAGGTCTTTCCTCCGGGCCGGATACTCGGCCGGTTCGCCAAGGCCAAGGGCAAGGATTTTCTGCACGGATGGATCGATCACCTTGTTCTGCAGCTGCTCGCACCAAACCGTGAGATGCGCACCACCTGGATGATTGCCAGGGACGGAACATGGCGTTTCGATCCCGTGGATGATGGGCTGGCCATTCTCGAAAACCTGCTCTCCCTCTTGGATCTGGGGCAGCGGGAGTGTCTGCATTTTTTTCCGGAAACCTCCCATGTTTTTGTGGTTGGAAGCAGAAAGGATATTTCCAGGGGCCGCGCAAAGGCCCGGGAAAAATGGCTGGGGTCGGACTATTCAAGCAGCGAACGGGATGATGCCTACTTCTCTCTTTGTTTCAGGGATGTGGACGCCTTGGACGACCGCTTTGAGGATCTGGCGGATCGGGTGTTCGGGCCTATTGTGGACAATGTGCGCAAGGAAGGATGACCGGAATGAACGTCGAAAGACTCGACCTATCCACCGTCCCCCTGGAAGGGGCCAATCTCATCGAGGCCAGCGCCGGGACCGGAAAAACCTATGCCATTGCAGCCCTGTACCTGCGGTTGATCCTGGAACAGGGGCTGACCGTGCAACAGATCCTGGTGGTCACGTATACCAAGGCGGCCACGGCTGAACTCAGGGACCGGATTCGGGGACGCATACGGGATGCTCTCTTATTGCTACAGACAGACGAAGAGAGTGATGAACCGTTTTTGCGTGGCCTCCTCACCTCAATCCGTGCTGGAGGAGGAACAGGGGGCGCTGTGAATCGGCTGACCCTGGCCCTGCAGGGATTTGACGAGGCCGCGGTCTTCACCATCCACGGGTTCTGCCAGCGGGTGCTCACGGAAAACGCCTTTGAGAGCCGGGAGACCTTTGATGCCGAGCTCATCACCGACCAGAACGGTTTGGTCAACACCATTGCCGAGGATTACTGGCGTGTGCATTGTTCCGGTGTTTCCTCCCTGTTTGCGGAATATCTTCTGGACAACTCCAAAAAAATCTCACTGAGGGTGCTTTGTTCTTTGGCCAAGACACTCATGAACCACCAGGAGACCATAATCGAGCCGCAGGGGGATGCGCCCGATACGCAGGGACTGGAGCGTGAATATGTCCGCACCTTCCGGCAGGCGCGTTCCGAATGGTATCGGGGAAGGGAAGAGGTCCGGAAGATCCTGTTTGAACATCCTGCGTTGAAAAAAACAGCATACAATAAAAAGACTCTTTCCAACCTTATTGACGGGATCGATACGATGTTTGCCGGCGAGCCCGTGGTGAACGTGCCCCAAAAAATCGAACTCGTAACGCAGTCATTTATATGCTCCACCAGGGGGTGCAAAAAAAAATTCGAGCCACCGGAACATCCTTTTTTCAAAGCCTGTGAGCTTCTGGAAGCGACCTGGAAGGAGCTTGTCGAAGGGTTCCGGACCCGGATCGTCTTTCTCAAGACCGGGTTTGCCGAATATCTGCCCCGTGAGCTGGCCGAACGCAAGCAGGCAACCAATGTCTACGGGTACGACGACATGCTTTTGCGGGTCAGAGCCGTGCTCAAGGACGGGAGCAATGTGCTCCAGGATGCCGTCAGGTCCACCTATGCGGCCGCGCTCATCGACGAATTCCAGGATACCGACCCGGTCCAGTACGACATCTTTTCGACCCTGTTCAAGACGGGCACCCACACCCTCTTTCTTATCGGCGATCCCAAGCAGGCCATCTATGGGTTCCGCGGGGCCGACATCTTCACCTACATGCAGGCCAAAAAGGGGGTGGACCGGTCCTACACCATGGACACCAACTGGCGTTCGGAACCCGGCCTTCTGGAGGCGGTGAACCGGATGTTCGACCGGATGTCCAATCCCTTTGTCTTCCGTGAAATCGGGTTCGAGCCGGTCTGCCCCGCCCCTGGTCCCCGTAGTAGTCTGGACATACGTGGCCGGGTCGAGCCCTTCTTCCATGGAGAGTTTCCTGACCGGCAGGACCTGGCAGAGGCCTGCATCCAGGCCGTGGACAGTCCCCTGCATCTCTGGTTTTTGGACAAGGATATATGGGCCCCGAACAGCAAAACGGATATCCCCAAGGAGGCCACCGCCAAAAGTCTGGCCCGGGGTGTTGCGGCCGAGGCCTCGCGGCTGGTCCGCATGGGGCGGCAGGGACTGGTCACCGTGGGCAAGGATCCCGAACCGGTGGAACCCCGTCACCTGGCCGTGTTGGTGCGTACAAACAGGCAGGCGGTCATGGTCCAGAAGGCCCTGCACGGGTGCCGGCTCCCCAGCGTCATTGCGGGCAGCGGCAATGTCTTTCACACGGATGAAGCCGGTGAACTTTTTCGGGTCATGGAGGGGGTTGCCGAGTGCGGCACGCCTTCCCGGATAACCTCGGTCCTGGCCACCCGGATGTTTGGATTCGATGCGTCCATGATCAACCAATTGGAAAGCGATGAAGAAGAGTGGGACCGGATCCTCACGGATTTCGTGTCCATGCGTGATGAATGGACACAACGGGGATTCATGGGTTTTTTCCCGGCCATGATGAGCCGCTGGTCCGTGCACCCCCGGCTCCTGGGCATGGAGGGGGGAGAGCGTATGCTGACCAATGTTCTCCATCTTATGGAGATCCTGCACGCGGCCGAACAGGAAAACGAGCTGAACATGTCCGGCCTGTTGGCCTGGTTTGCCGAAGAATGCAGCCGGGAAGACGTGGAGAGTGAAGAGCATCAGCTCCGTCTGGAGAGCGATGAAAAGGCCGTGCAGATCGTGACCATCCACAAGAGCAAGGGACTGCAGTACCCGGTTGTTTTCTGTCCCTTTTTCTTTGACGGGGTCCGCAAAGATCCCGAAATTTTGATCCATGAGCCGGACACGGAGACCAGCCTGCTGGATATGAGTGATCCGGCCCCGAATGCACGTAAGGAGCTCGCGTCGAGAGAGGTGCTGGCCGAAAACATGCGCCTTGCCTATGTGGGGATGACCCGGGCGGAGTCGCGCTGTTATCTGGCCTGCGGCAGGATCGGCTCGGCAGAGTCCTCCGCCATGGCCTGTCTTTTCTCCGGATACCGGCCGGGGAATGATTTTGTTCTTCAGGAGCTTGTGGATACGTGGGGGGGCATCGACAACGCGGCAATGATGCAACAGCTCGGAAACCTGGAGCTGGAGATCCCCGGGTGCGCCGTCTACCCCATGCCCGAAGAGCCCGGAAAATCCGCAGCCTCCACGGAGGGTGGAATGAGCGAACGGCTCGAACTCCCGCAGTTCACCAGGGTCATCGGACACCATTTTGGCATATCCAGCTTTTCCTCGCTTGTGCGCGGCAGGGAGCACACGGCCCGATCCGGTTTTGACGAACCCCTGGATGCGGCAGGAGCAACCGAAGACCTGTCCGGGGACACCTTCTTCGATTTTCCCCGGGGCGCGGGGCCTGGAACAATGCTCCATGATGTCCTGGAACATCTCGATTTTGCATCGGCGGATTCCGAGGAGGCCAGAGACTTGGTCCGTGAAAAACTCCGGCGCTACGGCATGGAGGAGAAATGGACCCCTGTCGTTGCCGCGGCCATGCAGGAGGTGACCAGCGCGGATCTCGGCCACGGATTCCCCCTGAGCCGGGTCGGCGAAATCCTTCCCGAATTGGAGTTCCACTACCCCCTGCATGGGGTGACGCCCAGGGGGCTGAGCGGTCTGTACGGAAAATGGGGCCGCTCCCTGCCCGCATCCTTCCCCGCCCGCATGGAGGGATTGCGTTTCGCCCCCAGGCAGGGGTTCATGCTCGGATTTATCGACCTGGTCTTCCGGCACCAGGGCAAATGGTATCTCGTTGACTGGAAGTCCAACCATCTGGGCAAGGATCCGGAAAACTACCGTCAAGAACACCTGACAAAGGCCATGGCCGAACATATGTATTTCTTCCAGTCCCATATCTACACCGTGGCCCTGGACGGGTATCTGCAGATGCGTCTTCCGGGCAGCTATGAGTACGAGCGCGATTTCGGGGGTATCCTGTATATCTTCCTGCGCGGAGTGAACGCGGAACTGGGACCGGAATACGGCATCTACCGCGAAATGCCCGAACCCGGTTTCGTGAGGGAGCTGTCGGATTATCTGATCGGGTGACAAACCAAAGATGCTTGTGGCCGTAAGCCGTCCTTTTCCCGGAAGGGCCGGCGTCCCGCCCGCTTTTTTATTCCCGAGTATTGGGGCGGAATCCGACGCATACATCGGGCCGGCAAGAATACCATGGAGACATCAAAAAGCTATGAGGAAACCATCCATCCCCTTTTCATTACCCGATTCGGTACTCCGTTTGGAGGAAACCGGTCTGTTTGCCCCCATTGATCTCCATCTGGCATCTTTTATCTGCCGGTTGGAGGCCGGAGATGATCCCGTGCTTTCTCTGGCCACAGCCATGCTCAGCCGTCATACCGGACAGGGGAATATCTGTCTGGATCTGGGCAGCATCGACAGGTCTCTTGTCAACATACTGGCCGAGCAGGGGATCACCGTGCCCGGTCTTGCCACCTGGTTGGAAGTCCTTGCCACCTCTTCTGTGGTGGGGGGCCCGGGCGAGGACCGGCCGCTCATTCTCGACGCATCCCGTTTGTACATGAAACGGTATTTTGATTATGAAAACGACCTTGCCGCCGATCTTGGGCGCTTGGCCGTGGAGCGTGTTCCAGGGATAAAAGCCGATCTTCTGGGGCAGGGGTTGAACCGGTATTTTCCGGACACGCAAGACGGCGGCTTCTGGCAGAAGGTTGCTGGGTACGCTGCCGTGACCGGAAGACTGTGCGTCATTTCCGGCGGTCCAGGAACCGGCAAGACGACCACCGTGGCCAAGATTCTCGCCCTGATTCTGGAGCAGAGCAAGGAGCCCCTTCGCATCGCCCTGGCCGCACCAACCGGGAAGGCGGCGGCCCGTCTGGGTGAATCCCTGCAGGGGATAGGGCAGCGTCTTGATCTGCCCGAGAATGTGGCGGAGCGCATGCCGACTTCGGCCGTAACCCTGCATCGTCTGCTGGGGAGGATTTCTGGAAGCCCGCAGTTCCGGCATGACCGGAACACCCCCCTGGATCTCGACCTGCTCGTTCTGGACGAGGTCTCCATGGTTGACCTGCCCCTCATGGCCAAGACCGTTCAGGCGCTCCCGGAACATGCCCGACTCATCCTTCTGGGTGACAGGGACCAACTGGCGTCTGTGGAGGCAGGGGCCGTACTGGGGGATATCTGCGGACGGGATCGGTTGGGGGTGTTTTCTGCTGCTTTTGTCCGGGAGTATGCCCAAACCGTGGGGGCCGCAGACAATCCCCAAGAACCGCTACCCGAGCAGGGGGATGGCGGGGAGAGTGGGGACGCGGTCGTGCCCCTGGTAAAGAGCTACCGGTTCGGGGAAGACAGCGGAATCAAGAAGCTGAGCCTTGCCGTGCGTGATGGCGACGGATCAAGATCCTTGACCGTGCTCGAGTCCAACCTCCCGGACATCTCCTGGATAGATACCCGAACAACAGGAGATCCCGCATCGGTGGTCGGATCGGTCATCGAGAACGGATACCTGCCCGCTTTTGCAACCCGTGATGTGGATGCACGGTATGAGCGGCTGCAATCATTCAGGATCCTTTCCCCGGTCCGCGATGGCGCACGGGGAACCGTCCAGCTGAACGCCATGGTCAGGGAAATCCTCGGAGCGAATACGGCCATGGAACGCCACATAGCCTGGCCCGAAGGCATGATGGTCATGGTCTCGGCCAATGACTACGGGGTCCGCCTGTACAACGGCGATATCGGCCTTGTCTCCCCGGACGGGGAAGGACGCCCGCGTATCCATTTCCCCGACCCTGACAAGGGAGGCATGCGCTCCATCGCCCCGGTCCGTCTCCCTTCCCACGAACCCGCTTTTGCCATGACCGTGCACAAGAGCCAGGGCTCCGAGTTCGACCACGTTTTGTTTGTGCTCCCCGAGGCCGACAGCCCCGTGCTGACCAGGGAACTGCTCTATACGGCCATCACCCGGGCCCGGAAAAAGGTTACCATTGTGGGTAATCCTACAATCTTGGTCCGGGCCGTGGGACGCAGGATAGAACGGGGATCGGGACTTGGGGCTAGATTGCACGGTGGGGCGCATCATGGCCCTTAGAACGCATTGTGCCGGGATAACGACAAAGGCCGCATCCTGTTTTTCAAGGATGCGGCCTTTATTACGCTTGAAGGATACCAGGGGAAATTAGATCCCCTCTTCTTCCATTTTCTGCTTGATCAGATCACCGAGATTGCTGCCACCTGCGGCCGCGGACTGCTTCTTGGCGACTTCCTTCTGCTGCTGTTTGATGGACAGACCGAGCTTGTGGTCATCGGAGCTGACGTGGATGACCTGGGCTTCAATGGTCTCCCCTTCCTTGAAGGCTTCCTTGGGGTCCTTGATCTTTTTGCCCATCTCCGAGATGTGCACCAAACCTTCGATGCCTTCCTCGACCTCGACGAACAGACCGAAATCCGTGATGTTCGTGATCACGCCATTGACATTACTGCCTACGGGGTAGCGGTTGGGGACGTCCAGCCAGGGGTCATCAGAAAGTTGCTTGATGCCCAGGGTGAACTTTTCGTTCTCCTTGTCCACCAAAAGAACCTTGGCCTGTACGACATCGCCGACCTTGTAGATCTCGTTGGGGTGATGGATTTTTTTGGTCCAGGAAAGATCGGAGACATGGATGAGCCCGTCGATACCTTCCTCGATACCGATGAACAGACCAAAATCCGTGATGCTCTTGATCGGGGCCTCAATGATTGTTCCGGACGGATATTTTTCAGCGACCAGATCCCAGGGATTGGGATTGACCTGCTTCATGCCCAGAGAGATCCGCTTCTTCTCGGGTTCCACGCCCAGGATGACCACCTCGACTTCATCAGCGAGGTTGACCATCTGAGAGGGATGCCTGAGCTTGCGTGTCCAGGACATTTCAGAGATATGGACCAGCCCTTCGACACCGGGTTCGAGTTCCACGAACGCACCGTAGTCGACGAGGTTGGTGACCTTGCCGGTGCACTTGATTCCGGCAGGATATTTTTCGGAGATGTTCTCCCATGGATCGGGAATGAGCTGCTTGAGACCCAGGGATACTTTTTGTTTTTCTTTATCGAACTTGAGAACCTTGAGTTCGAGTTCGTCACCGAGCTGGACAAGCTCCTTGGGATGCTTGATCCGTTTCCAGGACATGTCGGTGATATGCAGCAACCCATCAAGGCCGCCAAGGTCGATGAACGCACCGTAGTCGGTGATGTTTTTGACCACACCCTTGATGAGCTGCCCTTCTTCCAGGACACTCAGCAAAGCAGTGCGTTTTTGTTCCCTGGCTTCTTCGAGAAGGACTCTGCGGGAAACGATGATGTTGCTGCGCTGGCGGTTGATTTTGAGAACCCGGAATTCGAAATTCTGATCAACCAAGGCGTCCATATCTGGGACGGGCCGCAGATCGACATGCGATCCGGGCAAAAATGCCTCCATACCGTTGATATCAACGATATACCCACCCTTGATACGCCGAACGATCCGACCGGTGATGGTCTTCTTGTTCTCCAGGATGTCCTCGAGTTCATTGAGGAACTGCATCCTTTTGGCTTTCTGGTGGGAAAGAATGATCGTACCGGTAGAGTCTCTTTTGGAGACGACGAACACATCGACCTTGTCGCCGACGTCCACGTTGTAATTGCCGTCGCTGTCTTTGAATTCAGAGACAGGCAGCTGGCCTTCGGATTTGAAATTGACGTCGACCAGGACGTAATTGTCGTCGACCTTGACGACTTCGCCGGATACGATGTTGCCGACCTGAACATTGCCAAAATCGGAATCAAGATAATCATCCAGGACCGCCCCGAAATCCATCTCCATTTCGTTGTCAATGTCAGTGTCTGTGTTGGAATTTGGTTGCGTTGCAAGGTTTTCCATTTTAGATACTTACCCCCTAAACAGTGTAATTTTGCGCTCTCTATCAGAATGTTTATTCATTGACAATAGAAAAAAATGCTCGAAAAAAATATTTTCCTACAGAAGTCCCTGGAACGTAGATTTTTTATAATTTACTAAAAAATAGAGGAAAAAATGATTTTTTGATACCGGTGGGATATAAAGATTGTCCCAAGGTGGTGGGTGCCACGGATTTGACATCTCTATTTAGCCCGTAGCATGATAAAAAATTGGTAAGTATTCAGGTCAAAATTTTACTAGCACAACATGGTAAAATTTATCGTCAAATCTGGGTGCCGATCAGCAGGTTTGGGAAATTGTTCCGCTGTGGCATGGAGAATATTACGGGGTTCAAATGCATCGTAACAATCAGGTCTGTCTCGTGTGTTTGTTGGGCATCATCCTTTTCGTCAGCGCGTGTGGCCCGGACGAGCAAAAACAAACCGTCTATATGGAGAAGGGTGATGATTTGATGCTCAAGGGGGAATTCGCTGAAGCCGAACAGGCGTTCCAGCGTGCCATTGCCCTTGATAGTGGATATGGTCAGGCCTACGTCAAATTGGGGATAGCCCGGATGCGCCAGGGGCATCTCAAGTCGGCCTTTGCCAGTTTTTCCAGGGCGGCTGAAATCGATCCCGGTAATGTGGATATCCAGCTTCGACTGGCCACGTTCCATATGCTGGCCAGGCATTTTCCCGAAGCGCTGTCTATCTTGGACAATGTACTCCTGCGTGAGCCTAGAAACATCGAGGCCCTTTTTCTGAAGGGGTCGCTCATGGCCCAAAAAAAAGATCTCCAGCACGCAAAAAGGCTTTTTTCCAAAATTATCGAGATCGACCCTGCACAGGTCCGGGCCTACCTTGCCTTGATCAAGACCAGGCTGATACTGGGCGAAGGCAACGGGGTCATCGAGCTGCTCCATGGTGCGATCAAAAGGAATCCCCATGCCCTGGATCTGAAACTCGCTTTGGTCGATCAGTATCTGGACCAAGGCGAGATCGCGGACGCAAAGGGAATTCTTCTGGATGCGTTGCAGCACGATCCCAGCAACCCCCGTTTGCAAGGAATCCTGGGAACATTTTATTTCCGTATCGGGCAAATGGGTATGGCGGAATCCTCGTATAGGGAGGCCGTCAAGCTGGCCCCTCTGCAACTCCGTCCGTTGATGAATCTGGCCCGTTTCTATGCCCTGACCGGTGACGAGAACAAGGCGGCGAAAACGTACACGCGTGCCCTGGAGATAGCCCCAAGCAATGTCCAGGTTCTGGACACAATAGCCCGCTTTTTTGTCCACAGCGGAAAACCCGTACTGGCCCGGAAATATGTACGCATGGCCCTCAAGGCCAATCCCGCATTTTTGCCCTCTAGAATCTTGGATATGGAATTGGCTCTTGAGCAGGGGGATTTTAATGGAACCCTGCAGATTTCTCGTGCCCTCTTGGAAGAAGGCAAGACCCTGCCCAAGATCCACTATCTCGAGGGGATGGCCCTGCTCGCTACCGGGGAGACGACCAAGGCCCGCGAGGCCTTGGGTAGGGCTGTCAATACGTGGCCGGGGTTTACCGCGGCCAGATTGGGATTGGCCAAGGTGCTGTTCGAGTTGAAAGAGTATAGGCACGCTCGGGAACAGGCAGAGAAGGTTCTCGAACAATCCCCGGACAGTCTGGACGCACGTATGCTTCTGGGGAATATTGCCGATGCCCGGCAGCGTTTCAACGAGGCCAAAAAACACTATCGACAGATTTTGGCCATCGATCCCGGTTACGCACCTGCGGCCAACAACCTGGCCTATATCATTGTTCGGGAAAACGGATCGCTGGACAAGGCCCTTGAATTGGCGACCCTGGCTTCAGAGGAGATGCCCGACGACCCCCTGGTTCTGGACACGCTTGGCTGGATCCACCTGCTCAGGGGGGATCCGGATATCGCGCTGCCTATCCTGCAACAAAGTGTGGTCAACGATCCGACCAACCCTATTGGGTGGTACCATCTTGGTCTGGCCCACTCCAGACTCGGCGATCGTTTAACGGCACGCGAATCGTTGTTGCGTGCCCTGGACATGGGTGAGCCTTTCCAGGGAGATGACAGGGCCCGGGAACTCCTGGATTCCCTTGGCGAACAAAAACAGGGACAGGGGGCGGAGGATGCCCATGTCCGCTAAACAGCCCCGGATACTCTGTAGCGGTTTCGCTCGGTCGTCGTGCGGTTGGAGGGGGTCGGCCATACACGGAAGGGGGGGGGTATGAAATTTTTTCCCTTTAGGCTGTTGATCGTCTGCATCCTTCTCCCCCCCGTTCTCTATATAGCCTCCCTGCAGGGGGTGGCTACGGGGCTGGAAACAAAATTTTCCAATGACCTGGAGAGCATATACCTGGGGGACACTACTGCATTGCTCCAGGGAAAAGTTGGTTTGCGGGATATGGTGACCCGGAACATCAATGGATATTTTTCCGGGAGCAACGCCCGTTATTGGGGGGTTAAACCCAATGTGATGGTTACGACCAAGGACAACGAGATCATCTATCCTTCGTCCTTTGAGAACGGAGCCACGATCGGCCCTGCGGACACCCTCGATACTGCCCAGAAAAATTATGACCTGTTGAATCAGGGCTTGGAACTGACCGTCAATCTTTCCGTTTCGCCCGGATCGCCGGCAGGTCTGGCTCTTTTGGCTTTCTATATCGTTGTCGATATCGTCCTGCTCTTTGGTGGATACCGGCGGGGGCTCAAAAAGGCATTGAGCGAAGAGGCCAGGAAGGATGCACGTATCAGGGAATTGCGGGACAAAGAGCGACAATTTGCCGAGCGGATCGAAGAGCTTGATGCCTTGCGGGATAATCTCGAGGCCAAGGTGACGGTCGTCCGCAAGGAACTCGTGCAGGAGCGTAGGCAGGCCTCTGCCAACGAGGACGGGATGCTTGAGGAAATCGTGACCCTGGAAGAGCAACTCGAAAAGACCCGTCTGAGTCAGGAAAGCCAGTGCGCCGAAATAGAGGAACTCAGGGAGCAGATCGATGGGCTGAATAATAAACCGGCCCGCAAGCAGACCAGAAAGGCCAAAGGGAATGACAGTCTGGAAAAACGGATGCACGCCCTGTATAAAAATCTGGATATCCACGATAGAACCATCCAGGGCATTGAAGATCTGGCTGAAGACATGCGTATCAAGGCCGAGGAAGTCATTCTCCAGTTGAACACCGATCCGGCCCTGGTGACCGTCAAGAGGAAGGTCTTTGGCAGGGGACGTAAGACCAAGGTGTTGGAGGTAGCCTTCGGGTATAACGGCCGGCTCTATTTTCGCCACAAATCCGCCGGAGGGATCGAGGTGCTCTGCGTGGGGACCAAGAATTCCCAGAACAGGGATCTGGAGTTCCTGGATCGGGTATGAGGGGGCACTGCCCAGGGGTGATGGATACAAGGGGCGGACCAACGTGGCATGGTCGTCACATGGGGGAATGAACAATGGGAGATTCGAGAGGATGCAATTGTAATGACTGAAGACCGCCTGCGGTACGACGTGGAGGAGGAACCACCGTTCCATTTGGCCTTTGTCCTGGCGTGCACCCATGTTCTGCTTATTTTCGACGCCATCATTTTTGTGCCCAATATTCTCGGCAAGGTCACGGATGTGCCCCCCGCAACCCTTCGGTTCGCGGCCTTCGGGATTATTCTCATCGCAGCCCTATTCACCTTTTTTCAGTCATGGCACAAGCGGGGATTCGGGGCGGGGGCCATTCTTTTTACGGGATCGTACAGCGCGTTTCTGGCCTGTTCCATCGATGCCGTGAATATGGGGGGGATGGAGCTTTTGGCCTGGATGTCTCTTTTGAGCGTTCCGGTCGTCTTCCTGTACACCTATTTCATCCGGTTTTTTCGTCATATCATCACCCCGGCCGTGGGCGGGGTGGTTATTCTGCTCGTGGCCGTCTCCCTCATTCCTCTGGCCCTGGACCTGTGGACGGGCGAGGCATCCCTTGCCCGATCGGTGGCGTCCTCCCGGTTCATGGTGGGCGGGCTGACCGTGACCGTGCTTGTGGGGCTCATGCTGTTTGGCAAGGGCACCATCCGCATGTGGAGTCCCCTCATCGGTCTGGGAAGCGGCTATGCGGCAGCGGCCGGTGTCGGCCTTCTGGAACTCGAACACTCCGCGCACGCGCCCTGGATCGGTCTGCCGGAATTTGCCTGGTCCGGGATGGACATGGGGTTTTCCGGCTACCACCTGCCGTTGTTTCTGGCGTTTTGCATGGCTATGCTCGCCAGTGTCATCGAAAACACCGGCAATCTGATGCTCGTCCAGCAGGTTTCCACAAGGGATTTCAGGCGGGTTGCCTACGACCGGATCCAGGGCGGATTATATTGCGATGGACTGAGCAAGATCGCGGCCGCCCTGTTCGGTACGGCCGTTCCCTCCATCTACTGCGACAACATTCCGCTCATCGAAATGACCGGGGTTTCGTCGGCCCGGGTCGGCAGGTTCGGTGCAATGATCCTGCTGTGCCTTGCCTTCATGCCCAAGGTGAGCGGGTTTGTGCTGGACATGCCCGCCCCGGTCATCGGCGGGTTTCTTCTGGTCATTGCCGCCCTGCTCTTCCAGGCCGGTCTGGGACTTGTGACCATGAACTCTTTTGGTGCCCAGAACGGCCTCATCCTCGGGATCTCGCTCACCGTGGGCCTTGTTGCCGAAAGCGGCACCATGTTCCCGGAACTCGTTCCGCCAGGCCTTGCCCCCATGCTCCAGAACAGCGTGGCCATCGGCGGATTCACCGCGTTCATCCTGAGTACCCTGGCCTATATCGCCCCTAAAAAGCGTCTTCAGGGGGTCTTTGCCGCCCATGCCGACAGCTTTCAGGCTCTACGGGATCTGATCGACAGCGGGCAGGCCAAGCTCGGGATAAAGGAAGAGAAAAAGTTCCGTCTCATGCTCTGTTGCGAGGAGATGTTTTTCTACATGGTCGGCAAGGGAGAGAACCGTGACCGGCTGCTCAATATCCGGATCACCAGGATGGAGGAAGGGATTTTTACCGAGGCCATCTGTGGTCACCAGATGGATGACATCAACAATTTTGTCATGCCCGATAGTCTGTTCAGGGCCGGTCCCGAAGAGCTGGATACCCTGGGGTTGATCCTATTTTCCAAATACGCCCGTGATGTGAAGCATATGGAGATCTCCGGGTATTCGTATATTTCCTTTTATGTCTGATCCCCTTTGACCGTTGCCGGTCCTCGAGAAACACGGTCCGCATTGACACCCCGAGCGCTTGGCAATATCGTACCGCGCATTGCAAACGGTTTGTCCTCGGCATGTCGGAAGTCTCCAACATGCCCTTTTTTTATGTACCCATGCTTCTTTTTATCCATCAAACATATGGAGATATATAATGAACGACATCAAGAAAGTGGTTCTGGCCTATTCCGGCGGTCTGGACACCTCCGTGATCCTCAAGTGGATCCAGAAGACCTATGACTGCGAAGTGATCACCCTGACCGCGGATCTCGGCCAGGAAGAGGAACTCGACGGACTCGAGGAAAAGGCCCTGTCCACCGGCGCCTCCAAGGCCTATATCGAGGATCTGCAGGAAGAATTTGCCAAAGATTTCATCTTTCCGGCCTTCCGGTCGGGGGCCATCTACGAGAGCCGGTATCTCTTAGGGACCTCCATTGCCCGGCCGCTCATTTCCAAAAAAATGGTGGAGATCGCCCACAAGGAAGGGGCCCAGGCCCTGGCCCACGGCGCCACGGGCAAGGGCAACGATCAGGTCCGGTTCGAGCTTTCGGCCATGGCCCTGGACCCGGAGCTCATCTCCATTGCGCCGTGGCGGGACTGGGATCTCGGTTCCAGGACCGCGCTGATCGGTTTTGCCGAGGAGCACGGCATCCCCGTACCCGTGACCAAGGAGAAACCCTATTCCTGCGATCGCAATCTGCTGCATCTGAGTTTCGAGGGCGGTGAGCTGGAAGATCCGGGCAAACAGCCTTCTGCAGGGAGTCATCTGCTGTGTGTTCCCATCGAGGAGGCCCCTGACGAGGCCGAGACCATCACCATCGATTTTGGAAAGGGCGATCCCGTGGCCGTGAACGGGGAGCGCATGAGCCCGGCCGCATTGATCAAACATCTGAACGTGGTGGGCGGCAGGCACGGTATCGGTCGTCTGGACATGGTGGAAAACCGTTTCGTGGGCATGAAGTCCCGTGGCGTCTACGAGACACCGGGCGGGACCATCATCCACGCGGCGCATCAGGATCTCGAAGGACTGTGTCTGGACCGTGAGCTCCAGCATCTGCGTGACAGTCTGATCCCGCGGTACGCGGAAATGGTCTACAACGGATTCTGGTATTCGCCCGAACGCGAGGCCTTGCAGGCCTTCATGGACAAGGCCCAGGAATGCGTCACCGGCCAGGTGACCCTGAAACTGTACAAGGGCGGTGTATGGCCCCTTTCGCGGACCTCCCCCAACTCCCTGTACAACCCCGAGCTGGCCACCTTTGAAGAGGACGATGTCTACGACCAGGCCGATGCCGCCGGATTCATCCGCCTGCAGGGGCTTAGGCTCATGGCCTATAACAAGGTGCAGGGGAAATAGGATCGAATTTTAGAAATTTCGGATATTTTAGATAGTTCAGATATTTCAGATGCTTTAGAAATTGTGGAGATTGTGGAGATTTCAGGAGAGTGAAAAATTTCTTCATTTATTGAGTCAAGGACGGATCATGGCTTCGAGCGAGAATAAGCAGGAAAAATTGTGGGGTGGGCGGTTTGGACAGGCCACCGCTCCCCTGGTGGAAGAATATACGGTCTCTGCAACCTATGACAGGCAGCTATATGCCCAGGATATTGCCGGTTCCAAGGCCCATGCCCGGATGCTCGCCAAGCAGGGGGTACTGACCGAGGACGAGGCAACGGCTCTTGTGGACGGGCTGGAAAGGGTCGCCGGTGAGATCGAGGCCGGAACCTTTGTTTGGCGGGCTGATCTCGAAGACGTGCATATGAATGTGGAGAACCGTCTCACCGAACTTGTGGGGCCTGTGGGGCAGAAACTGCACACCGGCCGTAGCCGTAACGATCAGGTGGCTCTGGATTTTAGGCTGTTTGTGGTCGAGCGGTTGCAGGTCTGGAAGGAATCTCTGCAGGGACTCATCGCGTCCCTACTCGGTCAGGCAACGGCGCATCAGGATGTTATCCTGCCCGGCTACACACATATGCAGCCTGCCCAGCCCGTATCTCTGGGCCAGCATCTGCTCGCCTACTGCCAGATGTTTGTTCGCGATGTCGGACGGGTCGAGGACTGTTCCAGGCGGGCATCCGTGTCGCCTCTGGGCGCGGCCGCATTGGCAGGGACCACCTATCCACTGGATCCCGGGGCCGTGGCCGACGAGCTCGGTCTGGGCGGGATCTTTGCTAACAGCATGGATGCGGTATCCGACCGGGATTTCGTGCTCGAGTCCCTGTTCATCGGTTCCCAGATCATGGCCCATCTGAGCCGATTGTGCGAGGAGATCATTATCTGGTCCAACCCGGGATTCGGGTTCATCGAGCTGCCGGACGCCTTTGCCACGGGCTCTTCCATCATGCCCCAGAAGAAGAATCCCGATGTGGCCGAGCTCATGCGTGGCAAGACCGGCCGGGTCTACGGCGACCTCATGGCACTGCTCACTACCATGAAGGGGCTGCCCCTGGCCTACAACCGGGACATGCAGGAGGACAAGGAACCCTTTTTTGACGCGGACAAAACGGTCTGCATGTCCGTGGTCATCATGGACCAGATGGTCGGGGCCCTGGCCTTCAATCCGGGGGCCATGCACGCGGCACTGCGTAAAGGGTTTCTCAACGCCACGGAACTGGCCGATTATCTGGTGGGCAAGGGCGTTCCCTTCAGGCAGGCCCACCATATCACGGGCAACGCGGTGGCCTATGCCGAGAAAAACGACAAATGCCTGGAGGATTGTTCTTTGGAAGAATTGCAGACCTTCAGTGGACTGATCGACAAGGATGCCTTTGAGATCCTGGCCTATGACGCCGCGGTGAAGCGACGCGATCTGCCCGGAGGAACCGGACCCTTGTCCGTGGCCACGCAGATCGCGGCCCTTGAAAGATGGCTGGACGAGGGCACGCAATCATGACCGGTCTTGCCAAGGAAAGACCCGGGGTTCCCGAAGTGCTCATGGAGGAGAACAAATACGTTACTCCGGAGATCAAGAAGAACCTCGAGGCCGCCCTGACCTGGATCAAGCCCCATTGGGACGAACTGGTCGATCAAGGATGGACCTGGGACAGGCTCTTTTGCATGGGCAACCTCCCCTACCCCCTGGGAAAATGGGGCGTGGCTTGGTTCAGCCTGTGGAACAAGGAAAACAGGGAGATCGGACTGTCTCCAGAGGGGAATATCGTTTGCACTCTGCACGAACCCGGAGGGACCGTTATTCAGACCATGCGCAAGGATCTTATTGCCTGATGTTTTTTGGGGGGTGGGGTATCGAACATTGAGGAAAGGGCACGCTCACCCCGGTCGTTGTAGGTATCCGGAGGAAATGGGCTGGATGGTGGGGGAGGAGGCCTGACTATTCCAGGTCTGGTCGAAAAATTCTGCGGTCCATTTTTGATGGGTAACATCAAACCATGTTCCACCCACATAGGTCCCGTTTTCCCATACAACGGCCTCAAGTCTTGATTTGCGGCATTTTTCCAATTGGCCTACCAGACCTATCGGGTCGTCGAGACAGACGCCGGATTGATCATAGGTGTAACTTCTTGAAAAAAAGGTTTCCGTGCATGGGCTCATGGCCTCAAGCAGGAATGAGACGGTCTCTTTCATCATCATGCTGCATCGCTCCCTTGATGCAAGAAAATAGGCACTCTCCGGGGTAGATCCAAGCATTTCTCGTGCCGTTATGGGGCCCATTTGTTGTTGCTTTATGGGGACTGGCCGGAAGGCAATGGTCCGGCGATCACAATCTGTTCCGGCTGGAGCGTCCCTGACACAACGGTGATTGTTTGCCCAGGAATCCAAGTGAATGCAGCCCACGCGGATGTGCTCGAATGAATGTGGTGTGCTTTGGATGTGTTTGGATGTTCAGAAAAAATGACAACGGGCCCGTCGTTGGCTCCTTTTTGTTCCCGGTGCACCGTGTTGGAATAAAAAAAGCCCGGATATCCGGGCTTTGAGCTCGTTTTTGGCGGAAGCGTATAGGAGTCGAACCTACCGACGACCTCTCGACCGTCCACTGGATTTGAAGTCCAGGCGCCACACCGGTGACGAAACGCTTCCTTCATCCTGAAGTGAGGGGGTGTCTATCAGGATGGTTGGGGATTATCAAGCAAATAATCGCCACGGCCATGGATTTGTTGGACAGGAAATTTTTCTTGCTTTTTCGATTTTGAGACTTAATAAATGTCTTCCGTGTTTACGTCGTGAAATCCGGGCTTCCCCAAAGGGGTGGTCCATGGGATGTTTTTGTGCTAATTGGAAGCGACGTTTTTGCATATATAGAATAGGATCATGCCATTTGCCGGCATGCCCGATGAAAAAAATGTTTGGTTCCTGGTCCATCCTGATGGCAGCGATGGCGGACTGTTATGCGATCTGTCCGGATTTTCGGCTATGCCGGTGATGGAATGTGCCAGTGCAGTATTGTGAATCCACATGTGAGCTATGAAGGAGTGAGGCTTGAATAGTTTTTCGAAAAATCTTTTGCTGTGGGCAGCGATTTCTTTGGTCATGGTTGTTCTTTTCAACCTTTTCAACCAGCCCCAGGCACCCAAGTTCAAACTGACCTATACGGAATTTCTCTCCAAGGTCAAAAGTGGCGAGGTGATGAGCGTCAAGATACAGGGCCCAAAGATCGCGGGTCGGCTGATCAGTGACCAGATGTTCTCCACCTATGCCCCGGACGACCCCCAGCTCGTTGATACCTTGGTCAAGAACAATGTGCAGGTCGAGGCCCAGCCGCAGGAAGAAGCGCCTTGGTACATGACCGTCTTTGTATCGTGGTTCCCCATGCTCTTGCTTATAGGAGTCTGGATCTTTTTCATGAGGCAGATGCAGGGGGGTGGGGGCAAGGCCATGTCTTTTGGTCGTTCCAGGGCCAAAATGGTCACCCAGGAGGAGACCAAGGTCACCTTTGAGGATGTGGCCGGCGTGGACGAGGCCAAGGATGAGCTCAGCGAGGTCGTCGATTTCTTGAGCAATCCCAAAAAATTCACCCGTCTTGGGGGGCGTATTCCCAAGGGGGTCCTGCTGGTTGGCCCTCCGGGGACGGGTAAAACACTGTTGGCCCGTGCCGTTGCCGGGGAGGCCGGGGTTCCCTTCTTTTCCATTTCCGGTTCTGACTTTGTGGAAATGTTTGTCGGTGTGGGGGCGGCACGGGTGCGTGACCTGTTCATCCAGGGCAAGAAGAATGCTCCCTGCCTCATCTTTATTGACGAAATCGATGCTGTCGGACGGCAGCGTGGTGCCGGCCTGGGGGGCGGGCATGATGAGCGTGAGCAGACCCTGAACGCCTTGCTCGTGGAAATGGACGGATTCGAGTCGAACGAGGGGGTCATTCTCATCGCCGCTACCAACCGTCCCGACGTTCTTGATCCCGCGTTGCTCAGGCCCGGCCGTTTCGACCGCCAGGTCGTGGTCCCCAGCCCGGACCTCAAGGGACGAAAGCGCATCCTCGATGTCCATAGCCGTAATGTTCCCCTCTCCGATGAGGTCGATCTTGAAGTCCTCGCACGGGGAACCCCTGGATTCTCCGGGGCGGACCTCGAAAACCTGGTCAACGAGGCCGCCCTCGGAGCGGCTAAGCGGGACCAGAACCAGGTGTACATGAGAGATTTTGAAGAGGCCAAGGACAAGGTCCTCATGGGCAAGGAGCGACGGAGCCTTATTTTGAGCGATGAAGAAAAGAAGACCACTGCCTACCATGAGGGGGGACACACCCTGGTAGCCAGACTTCTTCCCGGAACCGACCCTGTGCACAAGGTCTCCATCATCCCTCGGGGCCGTGCTCTCGGGGTCACCATGCAATTGCCCGAGGACGATAGGCACGGATATTCCAAAACCTATCTCCAGAACAATATGGCTGTTCTGCTGGCGGGAAGGGTTGCCGAAGAAATCGTGCTTGACCAGATGACCACGGGTGCGGGCAATGATATCGAACGTGCCACCAAGACAGCCAGGAAGATGGTTTGTGAGTGGGGGATGAGCGAAAAACTCGGGCCCATTTCCATGAGTGAAGGGGAGGGCGAGGTCTTTCTTGGCCGGGATATGATGTCCCATAAGAACTACAGTGAGGAAACCGCCCAGCTCATCGATGCAGAGGTCAAGCGTATCGTCACCCAGGGCCATATCCGGGCCAAGGAGCTTCTCGAGGAAAATCTCGATACCCTGCACCGTCTTGCCCAGGCCCTGCTGGAACGAGAAACCCTGTCCGGCAAGGAGGTCGATCTTCTCATGGAGGGGAAGGAACTGGCCTCTCCGGAAATACTTGCCAATGCTACTGGGAACGGGGCCGGGAACGGACCCAGGGATGACGATTTTTCTCTCGAGGAGGATGATAGTTGACTATGGCGGGTTCGAGTAGTGGACCTGAATGGGTTGTAAAGGGGGGCAGGGTCGTAGGCCCTGCCCCCTTTATCGTGGCCGGTATTCTCAATGTGACGCCGGATTCCTTTTTCGATGGTGGTCGCCATGGTTCGGTTTGCTCGGCCGTTGGGGCGGGACTCGCCATGTACTCTCACGGTGCGGATATCGTCGATATCGGTGGAGAAAGCACGCGCCCCGGAGCCGCTGAGGTACCTGGCGACCGAGAATGTGCCAGGGTCCTTCCGGTGATAGAAGGGCTTCTCCGTAAACAGCCGGACCTGCTCGTCTCCCTTGATACATATAAGGCCGAGGTGGCCCGCCAAGGGTTGGAGGCCGGGGCGGGGATCATCAACGATATTTCAGGCTTTTCTTTTGATTCTTCTCTCATGGATGTTGTGGTTCAATCCAAACCCGGCTATGTTTTGATGCACACGCCCGAACGTCCCCAGAACATGCAGAAAAACCCCCGCTACAAGGATGTCGTCGCGGAGATTATGGCCTTTTTCGGGGACAAAATGGGCGAGCTTGTTTCTGCGGGGTTGCCGGAGAACCGTATCGTTCTTGATCCCGGTATCGGGTTTGGAAAGTCTCTGGAACACAATCTGACGATCCTGCGCCATATCGAAGCGTTCACTGCCCTGGGCCGCCCGGTCTATATGGGGCTGTCCAACAAATCCTTGTGGGGCAAGCTGTTGGGGCTCGGCAAGGATGAACGCGGAGAGGCCACCCAGATTGCCACGGCGCTCTTGGCCGCTCGGGGTGTTGCCGTCCACCGTGTCCACGATGTTGCGGCAACATGCCGGACCCTGGAAATCGTTCGGGCGATGAGCTGACCGACCGGTTTGTCGTTTTTCTTCGCAGGTGAGGATATGTTTGAATTTTTTGAGGCACTCAATATACAATTCTCCTGGCAGGATCTGCTGGATATTTTCCTGGTCGCCTTTATTTTTTACAGGCTTATCCTGCTCATCCGCGGAACCCGGGCCGTTTCCGTTATCTACGGATTGTTTCTTCTGCTCGTTGTCTACTACAGTTCGGGGGTTTTTGGGCTGTACACCCTGCACTGGCTCTTGGGACAGTTCCTCGGATCGATTTTTCTTGTCGTGATAATTTTATTCCAGAAGGATATACGCAAGGCCCTATCGGCTATGGGGGCAGGGCGTTTCTGGATGCGGAACAGGGTGGGCAAGGCGGTTCTTGACGAACTTGTTTTGGCCCTGCTGGAGATGGGGCGTTCCAAGACCGGGGCCCTGGTGGTCATTGAGCGGTCCACTCCCCTGGGGGATATTGTCGAACGGGGGGTTGAGATAGGGGGGCTGGTCACCAAGGATCTTTTACTGACCATTTTTCACCAAGATACCCCCTTGCACGATGGGGCGGTCATCGTCCGCAATGAGCGCATCGCCGCTGCCGGGTGTATTCTTCCCTTGGCTGTGGGGCTCAAGCACCGGGCCACCCTGGGAACGCGGCACCGGGCTGCGATGGGTATCACAGAGGAGAGTGATGCCGTTGCCGTCGTCGTCTCTGAGGAACGGGGGACCATTTCTGTGGCCATCGGTGGAAAAATAACAACGAGCCTCGGAGAGGTTCGTCTCAAGAGGGTGCTTGTCAGTGCATTGGCAAAATAGACTCAAGGAACATTGGCAATACAGGCTGTTATCGCTATTTTTGGCCTTTTTTTGCTGGTATCTCGTTTCAGGGAGCGAAAAGGTGGATACCTGGATCGATATTCCTTTGGAATTTGTTGATCTTCCTGACGATTTCGTCATCCGCAAGGGGATGGGCAACCGTATCCAGATCCGCGTCCGTGGGGCCAGCGGGATCATTCGGGGGATCGATACCCATCATTTGGCGTACAAAGCCAATCTGAGTTCGCTTCGGGTCGGAACCAATACCATATTGCTCAAGCAGGAAAATATCCCCCTTAGCACCTCGGTGGAAGTCATGGAAATTTCGCCGCCCCGGCTCGAACTGGAGGTGGATCGTGTCGTCTCCAGGACCTTCCCCGTAGCCGTCTCCTGGCAAGGGGAACTCCCAACCGGTATGGAGCTCAAGGAAATCTCGGTCCAACCCGAGGAGATATCGCTCACCGGAGCGAGCACTGTCCTCTCGGGTATGAAGGAGGTTGCCACCAAAGAGATCGAGATTCCAGAGGGGGTCGGCAGAACATGGCAAAAGACCGTCGGCCTCGATATTCCCGATGAACTGGAGACCGAGGTGACCGATGTGACCGCCTATTTCAGGCTCGGTCCCAAAACCAGGATTCTCTGGGTGAAACGGCCTGTTACCGTGATCGAACCCGAGGACTACGACATATCCATCGCCCCCACCTTTGTTCGGCTCAAGCTGGACATTCCTTTGCTGCTCATGCGCCAAGAGGGGTGGCGTGAAACCATTGATCCCAAGATCGGGACCGGGCCGCTACCAGCGCGCGGGACGCATCAACTCACCTACAAAATATCTCTTCCTGACGACACGGTTCTGCTCAAGGCAAAACCGGTCAAACTTGACGTCACGTTGACACCGAAAAAGAGTAAGGAGCTCGAATGACCAAACGTCTTTTTGGAACCGATGGCCTCCGGGGACAGGCAAATATCTTTCCTATGCAGCCCGAATTGGTCCTGCGCCTTGGGCTGGCAGCCGGCCAATATTTCCGCAAGGGACACCGTCGGCCCCGGGTGCTCATCGGCAAGGATACGCGTCTTTCCGGATATGTGTTTGAATCGGCCCTCACCTCGGGGTTCTGTGCCGCGGGGATGGATGTACTCATGGTAGGCCCCATGCCGACCCCTGCGATTTCGTTTTTGACCAAAAATATGCGGGCCAATCTCGGGGTGGTCATATCGGCATCACATAATCCCTTTATGGATAACGGGATCAAATTTTTTGACAAGGACGGGTTCAAACTTCCCGACCGTGTGGAGGACGAAATCACGGCCATGGTCATGGACCGTGATATGAAATGGGACATCCCCCTTCCGGAGGCCATCGGTCGAGCGGCCAAGATCGAGGACAGCCCGGGAAGATATATTGTTTATTTAAAAAATAGTTTTCCCGCCCGGCGGACCCTCGAGGGGATCCGCATCGTGTTGGACTGTGCCCATGGAGCCACGTACAAGGTCGCACCGCTCATCTTTGAAGAACTCGGAGCAAAGGTTACCAAGTTGGGGAACGAACCCGATGGGTTGAATATCAATCGCAAGTGCGGTTCTCTCTATCCCGAAGTGGCCGCGTCCAAGGTTCTGGAAACCGGGGCGGACATCGGCTTGACCCTGGATGGAGACGGTGACAGGCTCATCGTTGTCGATGAAAACGGACAGATCCTGGATGGGGACCAGATCATGGCCATTTGTGCAATGGACATGATCGAACGGGGATGTCTGCCGTCCAAGACCCTGGCCGCCACGGTCATGAGCAATATGGCCTTGGAGATTTTCATGCAGGAGCAGGGGGGACGACTTCTACGGACTCCCGTGGGCGACCGCTATGTTGTCGAGGCCATGCGCAAGCACGGCATCTCCCTGGGGGGCGAGCAATCCGGGCACATCATATTTATGGAGCATAGTACAACCGGGGATGGGATCCTGGCCGCACTGCAACTGCTAAGGATCATGCGCGAAAGGGACAAACCCCTTTCCGAGCTGGCCGGCCTTTTGCAGCATTTTCCCCAGAGGCTGGTCAATGTCCATGTGGAGCGGAAAATTCCTTTTGACGAAGTTCCCGCGATCCAGAAGGCGGTCGCGGACGCCGAGGAAAGACTCAAGGGACGGGGGCGCGTGCTGCTCAGATATTCCGGGACCGAATCCGTTGCCAGGGTTATGGTCGAGGGTGAGGATGGGGCGCTTGTCGAAGAATTGGCGGGGTCATTGTCCCATGATGTGGAGCAGGGACTCGCATAGCCGCTGTCTCGTTTATGGTGGTACCTTGATCGCATTTTTGAGCGCCTAGCCGCACACGCAAGTCAAAGGAGAAATACCGTATGGAAATCCGTAAAGTCGTTGTTCCTGTCGCTGGATGGGGTACCAGGTCGCTGCCGGCCACCAAAAATGTACCTAAGGAAATGCTCCCGGTATACAAGAAACCGACCGTGCAGTATGTGGTCGAGGAGGCCATGCAGGCCGGATTGACGGACGTGGTGTTTGTGAACAACCAGAACAAGAGGATCATCGAGGACCATTTCGATTACAATCTGGCCCTGGAGGCCCTTCTCGAGCGCACAGGGAGTGACGAACTGCTTGGGGAGATCCGCACGGTGGCCGAGATGGTCAACATAATCACCGTACGCCAGAAGAAGCAACTCGGGCTGGGACATGCCGTGCTCTGTGCCAAAGAGGTCATCAAGGACGAACCCTTTGCCGTTATGGTCGGCGATGACCTCCTTTTTGACCGTGATCCCGGTATCAAACAGCTCATGGAGGTTGCCCGGTCGGAAAACATGCCTGTGGTCGGCGTGGTCGAGGTC
This sequence comes from Desulfoplanes sp., assembly GCF_054921335.1. Lineage (NCBI taxonomy): Bacteria > Pseudomonadati > Thermodesulfobacteriota > Desulfovibrionia > Desulfovibrionales > Desulfoplanaceae > Desulfoplanes > Desulfoplanes sp. The sequence continues at coordinate 61,067 of NZ_JBUDSQ010000008.1, forward strand.
CCCCGCGAAAAGGTGGACAGGTATGGGATCTTGCAAGCCGAGGAATTCGCCCCGGGTATGTATCGGGTGCGCGGAATGATGGAAAAACCCCGGCCCGAGGAGGCCCCTTCAAGGTTGGCCATGATTGGTCGTTATGTGCTGACCCCGGAGATTTTTGACCACCTGGAGAATCTGACGCCGGGCAATGGCGGGGAGATCCAGCTCACGGATGCCATGCAGCTCCTTGCCAAGGAAAACCGCTTATTGGCAGTGAAGTTGAAAGGCAAACGGTTCGATACGGGGGATTGGGTGGACTATCTCTCTGCGAACATCTATTTTGCCCTCCAGGACGAGACGTTGCGCTCCGAGTTGGTTGAAAACCTACGGGCCATGCTTCCTCGGTCCTGATTGCCGGATATGGTTTGTTCAGCGCGATGGTTCCCGGGCGTTTCGTCCTGGAGCCATCGTCTTTTTTCCGTCGTATTGCACAGGGAGTTGTCCATGAAAGCCTTGGCCCGCACCTCGATTATGTTTCTGCTGGTTGCCTGCATGAACACGGCCGGTATCTGTTCCGCTTTTTTTCCTCCCCCCGGCGAGGTGGCCGAGCTCACCGGGAAGGAGATGACCCCCCTGTCTTCTTTCCAGGCCATTCTCTCGTTCCCTGACTACCCCGGAATAACCTGCAATCTTTGGATAAAGGGCCAAAAATGGCGACAGGAGTTCGTGGAGACTACTGACGGAAAACCCCGGCTCGTGAGGGCCGTCCTTGGTACGCGGACCTCGTTTGTCCGCGTTTTTCCCCGACAAGAACGTGTCTCTCTGCCCGGGCTCGTTGTCTGGCAATTTTCTTTGAAGGAGTGGATCGAACGGGGCGTGGACCCTACGGTCATGTCCTACCAGTTTCTCGTCGATAGGCCCTGTCTTGTTCTGGGGGCCGAGGACGGAGAACTCCATGCAACCCAATATTGGATGGACAACGAGCGTCATCTCCCTGTGCGCGCCATATGGGACGAGGGATCCGGAACCTGTGATTTTATCTGGGATGAATGGTCGAAGATCGGCAATTTTTGGCTCCCGCATAGGATCTGGCGTTCTGCCGGTGGCCGGAATCCTCTCCGGATACGCATCCGCTGGAACGGGGTGAACATCGCCCTGCAGGACGGTCTCTTTTCCCCGCAGGCCATGGACCGACAATTCCAGGGCAAGACGATGCTCCCGTCACAGTCGCCTGTGTTCCCCCTTCTGGACGCCTGTCCTTTGGCCGTCCATTCTACGGATTGATCTTTTCCATGGAATCTGTCCGCTGGGATGTCGCGATCATAAGCGCCCCGTTTTCCACTCTTACGTATGCACTTCCTAGGTATTTTCCCGGGTCATTCTGGCATGCCGGGCTCGTGGTGGTCGTTCCCATGGGCAAAGGACATAGGATCGGGGTTCTGCTCTGGCCTGCCAAGGTTGAAGAATCGTCTTTCCGTATCCGTAAGGTTCTGTGGCCGGCCTGCTCCCGGGATTGTTTGGACAGGGGATACGTCACCCTTCTCGATGACCTGGCCCGCAGACAGTCACAACTCCCTGGTCGTGTCATGGCCAATGTTCTTCCCCGTTTTCTCAAGGATGCACAGCCGATATACCTGGAAAAGAACTCGGGGGACACGGTCACGGTTCCCCAGCTCGCCCGTCTGGATGAAAAAAAATTGGCGCAGCTCGCCGTAGCGTGGCTCGCCGGCTCCATGGTCAGGAAATATGTGGCTCCCAGGGAAGAAAGGTATTGCTATGTCGTCCAGGATCCTCCATGGCCGATCCGTCCCAATGCCATGCGCCAATGGGATCTCCTGCATTATCTCTGGGAAAAGCGGGGGGCCGCCTGGTCGCAGGTACGCAAGAATCTCCCGGGTTCCAGTGCCAAAACCCTGGAGTCCCTGGAAGCCAAAGGGTTGGTGGGCATCCGTTCGGCCCCGTATGAACCCGAGGCCCCGCCACCCAAAACGTCCAGGGAGATATTCCCCCTTTCCCCCGAACAGGAAGAGGGCCTCCAAACCCTGGAGCATTTGTTGGGCAAACCGGTACCGGCCACCTGTCTGGTCCATGGTGTTACCGGGAGTGGAAAGACCAGGGTCTATCTTGAATTGGCCCGGGCCTGCCTGGACCGCGGTAAGCGGGTTTTGCTTCTGGCCCCGGAAGTGGCCATTGCTTTGCAACTTTTCTCCGAGGCCAAGGGGTTTTTTCCAGATGGTGAGGTTCTTCTGTACCATGGCTACCAGGCAGCGAGGACCAGAGAAGCAGTCTTTACCAGAATGGCCGAAAACCATGACCCCGTGCTGGTGGTGGGAACGAGATCGGCCTTGTTCCTGCCGGGGGATGATCCGGGACTGATTGTTCTGGATGAGGAACACGACGGGTCCTTCAAGCAGGACGAGCGGCTGGTCTACCACGCCAAGGAGATCGGCTATTATAGGGTCCGGCGATCAGAGGGATTGCTCGTTCTCGGTTCAGCCACGCCCGACATGAAGACTTTTTATGCCGCCAACGAACAGGAGATAGGGCTCGTTTCCATGGCCAGGAGGATCGGCACGACGACCCTGCCGGAAATCCAACTGGTCGATCTCAAGACATTCCCGACCACTGCCGGCCCCTTCGCCTCCCCCTGTCGCCAGGCGTTGGACCATGCTCTTGGCGAGGGAGATCAGGTCATCATCATGCACAACCGCAGGGGGTATGCCCCTGTGCTTTACTGCGAGGACTGCGGCGAACCCGCCCAGTGTCCCCACTGCAAGATCAGCCTGACCTATCACAAAGACGTGAACCGCATGGTCTGTCACTATTGTGGATTTACCCGGCCGTTTCCCATGATCTGCGACCACTGTGGGGGATCAATGTTTCAACCCGTGGGGGCGGGAACGGAAAAGCTGGAAGAATTTTTGTCCCGGTCCCTTCCTGAAGGGACCGGGATCGCTCGGTTGGACCGGGATTCTTCCCGCCGTCAGGGGCAGATGGAGCAGATCCTTGGAGAATTTGCCAAGGGACGGCAGCAGGTTCTTGTCGGAACCCAGATGCTCAGCAAGGGCCACCATTTCCCCGGGGTGACCTTGGTCGTGGTGGTTGATGGAGATCTTGGGCTCAATCTTCCCGATTACCGGGCCACAGAGCGGACATTCCAGCTTTTGGTCCAAGTGGCCGGACGGGCCGGGCGGGGTGAAAAACCGGGCAAGGTCCTCATCCAGACCCGCAATCCCGACCACCATTGCTGGGGATTTATCAGGAAAAACGATTACAAGGGATTCTACACTCAAGAGCTCGAGCGGCGCAGACGTTTCGCTTATCCTCCCTTCATCAAGCTGGGGCTCTTGCGGGTCAGTTATCCGCTTGACTGGAAAGAGGGCAACGACCGCTTGGGGCAGCTCCGGGAGGTCATCCGGGGGCAGTCATCCCAGCTGGGGCTGCGTGTCCTTGGGCCTGCCCCCGCTCCCCTGCAAGTGCTGCGGGGGCGTCTTCGGTTCCAATGTTTGATCAAGGCCGACAATTGGCCAGCTATCCGACAGCTCTTCGCGGCGGTTGACCACTATTTCGGCCGGGATCGCCATATGCGGTTCACCTATGACCTGGACCCGGTGAACATGCTTTGAGCGTTTAGTGTGTCCCCAGAATTTTGTTCTTGAATGTGACATGACCCGGGGCTACGGAGAAACCGCCCGTATCCAGGGGGGAACTGTACGATAGGTCGCCCGTGTATCGGGCCGATTGCAAAAGTGATCCGGGGATTGAACATCCCGGAATGAGACTGGAAGAGAACCCTATATAAGGAGTGGAACCATGAAGAGAATACGGGTACGCCAGGCCCTTGGGGCCGAGAGTGGCATGGAGGAGATGACCCTGTGCGGATGGGTGCGGACAAAGCGGGACGCCAAGGGCTTCTCTTTTCTGGAGATCAATGACGGCTCGTGTTTGAAAAATATCCAGGTGATCATCGACGAGAACATTTCCGGTTTTGAAATCCTGCCGGAGATCAGTACCGGGGCGTCCATCAAGGTTGTTGGATCGTTGGTGGAGTCCCCGGGAAAAGGCCAGAAGTGGGAGGTCCGGGCCAAGGAGCTCGTTTTGATAGGCACTGCCGATCCCGGGACATTTCCGCTGCAGAAAAAGCGCCATTCCGATGAATTTCTGCGATCCATTGCCCATCTGCGTCCCCGAACGAACAAGTATGGGGCCATCACCCGCATCCGCTCGGAACTCTCCTATGCCATCCACAAGTATTTCAGGGACAAGGGATTTTTCTATATCCATTCTCCGGTGATCACCGGTTCGGACTGCGAAGGCGCGGGAGAAATGTTCACCGTGAGCGGGTTTGATTTCGACAATGTGCCCAAACAGAACGGCACGGCCGATTTCGGGCAGGATTTTTTCGGTAAAAGGGCCTCGCTTACGGTCTCAGGCCAACTCTCGGCCGAGAATATGGCCACGGCCCTAGGGGATGTGTACACCTTTGGGCCGACTTTCCGGGCGGAAAATTCCAATACCCCCAGGCATGCGGCCGAGTTCTGGATGCTCGAACCGGAAATAGCCTTTGCCGATCTTGCTGACGACATTGATCTCGGTGAAGAATGCACCAGGTACCTGATCAACCATGTCCGGGAAAACTGTAGGGATGATCTGGATATCTTTGGCCGGTTCGTGGACAAGACCCTCTTCGCCACGCTGGACAATATCGTGGACAACGATTTTGTCCGTCTCCCTTATGGTGAGGCCATCGAGATCCTTACAAAGGCCAAGAAGAAGTTCGAATATCCCGTTGGATTCGGCCTGGACCTGCAGACCGAGCACGAGCGGTACCTGACCGAGAAACACTTCAAAAAGCCCGTGGCCGTGTATGATTATCCCAAGGAGATCAAGGCGTTTTACATGCGTCTGAACGACGATAACCGCACGGTCGCAGCTGTGGACATTCTGGTACCCAGGATCGGTGAGCTCATTGGAGGTTCCCAGCGCGAGGAACGTCTCGACGTGCTCGATATGCGCATCCAGGAACTGGGGCTGAACATTGATGACTACTGGTGGTACAGGGACCTGCGTAATTTCGGCACCGTCCCCCACGCCGGGTTCGGCATGGGTTTTGAGCGGCTGCTTATGCTCATCACCGGCGTGACCAATATCCGTGACGTGATTTCTTTCCCCAGGACCGTGAATCATCTCGAGTTCTGATCCGACCATCCACATTGGAAACCCAACAGATAAGCCCGGTGATTTTTCACCGGGCTTATCCGGTTCCTCCTGCCACTATCCACTATCTTCTCTCCCCTTCCCGGCAATCTCCCCCCGGGAAATCCTGATCAGTTCCTCTTGGATCATGTCCATGAATGCCTGCTCACGGGATTCCACGTCCCTGTCCTGCTTGAGCGCGGCTAGGTATTTGCTGCAGATCTCCTGTTGTTCCTTGCCCCATTTGCTTGAGAATCCTCCCCGATCTCCCGTGTCCATAGCCGCGGCTTCTGCCGGAGGATCGTCCCGTCTTGCATGGGCCCAATTGATCACATGGGTATAATAGAGCAGGGCGCGATCGATAAGGATGTACAGGATCTGGATATTGTCCACAGGACCCACCTGAACCGTATATCCACCGATACCCATGCCCTTGACCCTTGTCTTGGCCAACCGTTCACCATTGAGCAGGACATATCCCGCGGCTGCAGCACTGCCCAGGGCCGTGAATATGCCGAATGTCATCCCGGCCGCGGCCAGGTCCACGGCCGCGCCAACGGTTCCTCCGGTGAGGGCTGCCGTTGCTGCCAGTTGTGTCGGGGTCAGGCCGAGGATGTGCCAAGTGTTCTGCGCGAAAAGATCTTCGTTGAGAATGGACTGGTCCGGAAGGGGGTAGGAAAAGATATTGTGTTTGAAGAGCTGTTTGATCCTCTTATGGCAACGCGATTCTGCCGTGCCCACGTGGGTCTTGAAGGTTTCGAGGAGATTTTCCTTGAGTGCGGGGATGCTGGATGACCGGCTGCTGGTTTTTGTGGCCACGTAGGACGTGCAGTCCCTGAGCAGATCGCAGAGAGCTGTCACGGTGAGGGTGTTCCGTCTCTCCCAGTCCTTCTTGAAGGCCGTGACAACCAGACGCAGGGGGGCTTCCCAGTCCTGCTCGATGGACCTGAGTCCCTCGAGCAGGGCGATACGTTCGCTGTAGGTGGCCTTGAGGGCGTCGAAGGTCCGGGTCATGTTGAACTGGCGGGCGAATTCGGCCTTCCAGTCCTGGAGATAGTCCGATCCTGTTTCCTTGCAATTGATGATCGCCATGCGGGGCCGTCCCGTGAGCCGTAAAATTTCCATTTCCGCCCTATCCACCCGACGCATGGGACGGGAACCATCAACCACATAGATGATGCCTCCGCGATCCAGGATGGGCAGGAAGAGTTCGCATTCGTCCCTGGATTCGGGACGGTCGATATGGGCCCTGTAGAACGCGTGCAGGATGTCCCGGGGCGGACCGGAATAGTCGCGGAGCCATTTGAGGGTCTTCATGGGGTTCTGAAAGCCCGGCGTGTCGATGAACCTGATGATGTCCCTGCCATCGATGCTCACGGGATAAACCCTGCTCTGCGTGGTCTCTCCGGGAATCCGGCTGATGGGAACGGTGTCGTCCTCAGCCAGGGTGGAGACGATGGAAGATTTGCCCTCATTGGGATGACCGATGATGGCGAATTCGGGGATCTGTGTGTTCTGGGAAGGATTATGCATCATGGGAGGTTCCGAGTTCGATGATGTCGATATTGGGCAGGGCCATCTGCGCAACCCTGTTTTTCCAGACGGTGAGGTCGGCCTTGTCGGCAGGGGTGATGACTTTGCGTCCTTGTGGTTTTCCGATCAGGGCGATGGTCAGCGTGGTCGATGGCCCCGGGCTGGTTGCAAGGGTTTTGAGGAGATCGAGGTCTTCGCGGATGGGTGGCTGCCATGCTTCCTGTATAATGGTGATCCGTGGACGGTTGTCCTTCCATGCAAGCGGTTCGAGATGGGCCAGGCATGTTCCGGGGTCGTACGGATCAAGGGGAAAATGGCTCGAAGGCCTGATCCCTGTTTTTTGGTGGAGTTGTTGATAGAGCTGGTCCAGAGGACAATCATCAATGATCTCGTCAGGGATGAGCATCACCTGTTGTTCCCTGATCGTGTTTTGGCTTTTAGGAGTAGGGGGAGCGGGTGATGGTGGAGGGGGCGGCGGTGTGGGGTTGGTATCCGGCTTGAGGGCACGCGGGGTTGTTTCCACCAGCGGGATGGTCATCCTGTAGAAAAGCCTGTCGATATCCGATGCGGCGAAGGGATGGGCGGCCATGCATTGCTTGGCCCGGTATCTGGACCACGCGTAAAGAAGGATGCGGGGCAGAAGGCCGTAGGTCAGGACGGCAAAACAGAGAAACGGCCACCAGGAAACCAGATCAGGGGTCGTCAGGTGATAGATGCCTTCCTTGAGAACCATCTTGCTCCCGGCGATCTGGTCAAGGGTCGGGTGGGCAAGTCCGGACGGGACCAACCATGACCAGGGCAGGGCGATGGTTGTGACCAGGTTGTAGGCTGCCTGGGGCCCGATGCTCAGGGTTGATTGCCAGCCAAAGGCCAGATCCGAGCCCATAACCTTCACAATAGTCGCACCGAGAGCTCCTATATTAAAGGTGATTCCGAAATATTGGAACGTGGCAACGGTGGGATGGAAAAAAAGTCGGCCATATTGTTTGTTCCAGATGCTCAACTGTCCAAGGGTGGACAGAAAGGCATCTTTTTTGTCCGGAGAAAGGGTACGGACGCATTGTGTCCCCAACCGTCTGGAGATTGCGGATATGAACTTTCCGATAAGGAGCAGGAGGGGGTGGCGTCTTCCTCCGGCTCGATATGGTGTGCTGGAACTCGCTAAGACAATACCCAGCACAAGAAGTATTTGGGGGATGATCAGAACCAGAAGATAGGTGAAAACGTTGATGGGCGACGATCCCGTATAGGCCAGGAGTACAAGGGCCAGGGAGACGCCGAAGCCGATCCCGAGAAGGGAGAGGATGAGCGTGCACATGTGGAAGGAATCAGCGACTACCTGCCCCGGAAAAAAAGATGCCGGGGCGAAAGAGGCAAGTTGTTCCTTGCGGCATTCAATCCAGCGGAAAAGGAGCGAGCGGCGCACAGCCGTGGTGTCAGGAGGAGCCGAAGGCGTGTCGTTTGATCCGGCTTGTGAGATCTCAAGGAAAAGATTTCTGTCGCGCTTGGTCAATATGGTGGCGTCCTGATCGGAGTCCAGACGAAGAAGATAATCAAGATCCAGGATGTCGAAGGGTGTCCATTTCATGTGGGTGAGGGCGTTGATGGTTGTGGAATGGCAGGGAAGGCGAATCCGCAAAGAACAGGCTGTGCCTGCAACAGCCGTTCATAGGTGGAGAAGGGGGGCTTTGGCAATCCATGAGACCGGGGTGCTCCGATAGGGTGTCCTGGGAACGCCGAGCGTCCGCTCGGCATCTGGTGCAAGAGCAAGGCGTTCGGCCATCTATTGGTTTTTGAAAATTTCTTGAACTATGCCCGTCTTCATCCCTGTTCCGTGCCGAGCAGACGCCCGGCGTTCCCAGGTAGGGCGCGGTTTTTGGGTGCGGGGATGTGTAGGGTTCAGGAGACCCGATTCCCTTTTTTTTCAAAAAGTGTTTGACAAAGATGCCGGGGCCACATAGATACC